>JAITBV010000156.1 GCA_031283395.1 Candidatus Adiutrix sp. | reverse complement strand
CCGGAACCGTAGCGCTCGGTCAGGACGGCGGTGAAGGTTTCAGCCAGTTCGATCTCCACCAGCCGGCGGTCCAAAGGCGACAGGCCCGTATTACCTGCCGTTTCCGGTTCCGTCATGTTCAAGCCTTTCCCGGCGGGCCCTATCCGTGCCCCCGCGTGATTTCCCCTATCATACCAGAAAAAAACGAATCAAGTTGACATCAATGGCGGAAGTGAATATGTTGGCCATAAATGAACGAGCTCTTATCAACAGGGGGCCCCCAGGCGTGATCAGGGAATATTGGCTGAAAGGTTTGGCCTGTTTGGGATTGGCCGCTGAGATCGAATCGGCCGGACCTTTCAGGCTCTTGGCCGGGGCCGCGATTTTGGTCGCTGGCCTGGCTTTGGAAAATTTTTTTGGCTCGGGTTTGTATGTCCCGATCTTCGTTTTCGCTTATCTGCTCCTTGGTCTCGAAGTCGTGTGGCGGGGGCTTAAGGGTATCGGAAGGGGTCTGGATGAAAATTTTCTCATGACCGCCGCGACCCTTGGCGCTTTTGCCCTAGGTGAGTATGCCGAGGCTGTCGGTGTCATGCTGTTTTACCAGGTTGGCGAGTATTTTCAAAACCTGGCGGTCGGTAAATCGAAGAAATCCATCGCCCGCCTGATGGACCTCAGGCCGGATTTCGCGGTTTTAAAACAGGACGGCCGGCTGGTGAAAGTCGCGCCCGAAACCGTGGGGGTCGGTGAGGTTATCGTGGTCGGGCCCGGGGATAAAATCCCTCTGGACGGCGTGGTGATAGAGGGCCGGGCGAGCCTGGATATGGCGGCGCTGACCGGGGAACCGATCCCCCGCCTGGTTTCCGCGACCGATACGGTCTGGTCGGGCTGCCTCAACCAGGACGGGGTGCTGGCGATCGAAGTGAGGCAGGTTTATGGAGAATCCACAGTCGCTAAAATCCTTGACCTGGTGGAAAACGCGGCCGGCCGTAAAGCCCCGACCGAAAACTTCATTACGAAATTCGCTCGTGTTTACACTCCCGTCGTGGTCGGGCTCGCCGTGCTTATAGCCCTTCTGCCGCCTTTGATGTTCGGCGGCCCGTGGGCGGAATGGCTGGGCCGGAGTTTGATTTTTCTCGTGATCTCCTGCCCCTGCGCTCTGGTGGTTTCCGTTCCGCTCAGCTTCTTCGGGGGGCTGGGCGGAGCCTCCCGCAAGGGCATTCTGATCAAGGGCGGCAATTACCTGGAGGCCCTAGACCATCTTGATACGGTGGTCTTCGACAAGACCGGGACTCTGACCAAAGGCGTGTTCAAGGTCACCGCGGTCAGGCCCGCCGAAGGCTTCAGCTCCGGGGAGCTAATGGCCGCCGCCGCCCGGGCCGAAGCCTTCTCCGGCCATCCCATCGCGCGGTCGGTCATTTCTGAATACGGCCGGGAAATGGATACGGACCAGCTTACGGAGTTCCAACAGACAGCGGGGAGGGGCGTGAGCGTGAAAGCGGCCGGCCGGACTATCCTGGCCGGGAACCGGGAGTTCATGGCGGAGATGGGCGTGGCCTTCGAGGAATCTCCGGGCATCGGGACCATGGTTTATGTGGCCGAGGGCGGCGTGTTCATGGGCTCCCTGGTCATTTCCGATGAAATAAAGCCGGACAGCCGCCGGACCGTGGCCGCCCTTAAGGCCAGGGGCGTCAAGGTGGTCATGCTGACGGGCGATGACCAGCGGGCGGCCGAAGCTGTCGCGGAGGAATTGGAGCTGGACGAGGTTTACGGCGGCCTTTTGCCTCAGCAGAAAGTCGAAAAACTGGAAATGCTCGGCAGCCGAAAACGGTCCCGGGGCCAACTGGCCTTTGTGGGTGACGGCCTCAATGACGCGCCCGTGCTGGCCAGGGCCGATGTGGGCGTGGCGATGGGGGCCCTGGGCTCCGATGCGGCCATAGAGGCCGCCGATGTGGTGCTGATGACCGATGAGCCGTCAAAGCTGGTTGCGGCCATGGAAGTCGCCCGTTTCACTAGGCGCGTCGCCTGGCAGAACGTCGTGTTTGCCGTCGGGGTTAAGGTGTTGTTCCTTCTCCTGGGCGCGCTCGGCGTTGCCGGCCTGTGGGAGGCCGTCTTTGCCGATGTGGGCGTGGCCCTCCTGGCCGTTTTCAATGCCATGCGGGTGATGAGAGCTTGAGGCCGGTCTACTGCCCTAGACGGTGATTGACGGTCAGGCCGGGAGGGGGTATAATAACGGATTGAATTTTAAACGCCCCCAAGGATAGGCCATGACCCATTCCGCCCCCGAGTTCCCCCCGCCTCCGTCCGGAGATGATGACGAAACCAGCCCCGTCATCCGGGCCCGTTTCGACAAGGCCCGGGACCTGGCCGCCGAAGGCCTGGGCCTGTATCCCAACACCTTCCGCCCGACCCATGTGATCAGCGACCTGCGCGGCCGTTTCGGAGACCTGGGCCACGACGACTTTGAAAAACTGACCGAGGTTTTCGCCCTGGCCGGCCGGGTCATGGCCCGCCGCGACTACGGCAAAAGCGTCTTTTTCGACCTTTCTGACGCCAGCGGCCGGATCCAGGTCTATCTCCGCCGCCAGTCCGGGGCCGAGGCCGCCCTAGATCTTTTCAAAAAACTGGATATAGGGGACCTGGTGGGAGTCAAGGGCCGCCTCTTTAAGACCAGGACCGGGGAATTGACCCTTCTGCCCGGCCACCTGGAACTGGTGACCAAATCTCTGTGGCCCCTGCCGGAGAAGTTTCACGAGTTGAGCGCTGAATTGCGCTACCGGCGGCGCTATGTGGACCTCATCATGAGCGAGGGCAGCCGCCGGGTCTTTCACTTAAGGACCAGGATAGTCTCCGCCCTCAGGAAATTCCTGGAGAATGAAGGTTTCCTGGAGGTGGAAACCCCCATGATGCACGTCATCCCCGGGGGCGCGGCGGCCAAACCATTCGAGACCATGCACCACGCCCTGAACCGGAACCTCTACCTCAGGATCGCCCCGGAACTCTATCTCAAGCGCCTGTTGGTTGGCGGCTTCGACCGGGTCTTCGAGATAAACCGCTGCTTCCGCAACGAGGGCATCAGCATCCAGCACAACCCCGAGTTCACGGCCCTGGAGTTTTATCAGAGCTACGCCGATTTCAACGATCTGATGGAATTGACCGAGCGGATGTTCGAGGCCGTGGCCCTGGAAGTCCTGGGCGCGACCGCCTTCACCTACCAGGGGCGGCCGGTGGATTTCAAAAGGCCCTGGCCCCGGCTGCGCTTTCACCAGGCCCTGGTGGAAATCGGCGGCGCGCCGCCCGCGGTCCTGACCGACCGTCAGGCGGCCCTGGACCACTTAAGAGAACTGGGCGGCGAAAAATCAGACCAGGACACCTTGGGCAAGATCCAGGCCAAGATTTTCGATATCCGGGTGGAGCCGAATCTCGTCGATCCCACCTTCATCACCCACTACCCGGCCGATATAAGTCCCCTGGCCCGCCGCAATGAAGATGATCCGCTCCTGACCGACCGTTTTGAGCTTTTCATCACCGGCCGGGAACTGGCCAACGCCTTTTCCGAATTGAACGATCCCCTGGACCAGCGGGAGCGTTTCCGGCACCAGGCCGAGGTCCGGGCCGCCGGCGACGAGGAGGGTATGTATCAGGACGAGGACTATGTCCGGGCCCTGATGTATGGCATGCCCCCGGCCGCCGGAGAGGGCGTGGGGGTGGACCGCCTGGTCATGCTCCTGGCGGATGTACCCAGTATCAAGGACGTCATCCTCTTTCCCCATTTAAGGCCGCAGGCTGCCCTTGGGCATTGAAAATTACATAGCCTTCCGTTACTTAAGGGCCCGGCGTAAGGAAAACTTCATCTCCATGATCACGGTCATTTCCGTGGGGGGGGTGGGCCTGGGAGTGGCCGCCCTCATCGTGGTGCTGGCCGTGCTGGCCGGTTTCGAGAGCAACCTGAAGGAGAAGTTCCTGGGCATGACTTCCCACGTGGTGGTCATGCACTTCGGGGGCGGCATCCGCAACTGGCCGGAACTGGCGGCCCGCTTCCGGGCTGTGCCCGGCGTCAGGTCGGTCGAGCCCTATGTTTACGGTCAGGTGCTGGCCACCGGCCCCGGCGGGCCCCACGGGGTGATGGTCAAGGGTTTTGATCTGTCCTCCGGCGGGGGCCAGGTGACCAGCCTGGGCCTGTCGCCGGGAGCCCTGGAACTGTTTCAAGACCCGGACCGGTTGACCGAGCCGCCCATTCTCCTGGGGCGGGAACTGGGCGCCCAGTTGGGCGCCTACCAATACGACCAGGTAAAGATCATCTCGCCCTTCGGGCGGGTGACCCCCTTAGGCACCCGCTCGCCCCTGACCCGGGCCTTTCAGGTGGCCGGAACCTTCCACAGCGGCCTGTATGAATACGATGCCAATCTGGCCTATCTGTCCTTGGCCGAGGCCCAGTCCCTCCTGGCCCTGGAGGACGAAGTTTCGGCCATTGAAGTCATGGTGGATGACATCTACAAGGCCGATCAGGTCCGCGAGGCCCTTCTGGCCGCCGCTGGCCCCGATGAATACTGGGCCACTGACTGGATGCAGCGCAACCTCAATCTCTTCGCCGCCCTGAAACTGGAACAGACGGCCATGTTCGTGGTCCTGACCCTCATCGTGGTCGTGGCCGCCTTCAACATCGTCTCAACCCTTATCATGATGGTCACGGAGAAAAGACGCGACATAGCCATCCTGAAATCCATGGGGGCCACCAGCCGGCAGATCCGCCGCATATTCACCCTCCAGGGCCTGACCGTGGGCCTGGCCGGGGCCGCCGGGGGCTTGGCCTTCGGGGTGGGGCTCTGTCTTTTATTGCGGAAATACAAATTCATCCAACTGCCGGCCGATGTCTACATGATGGACAGTCTGCCCGTGGAAATGCGGGCCATCCACATTATTCTGACCCTGGCCGTGACCGTTATCATAAGCTATCTGGCCACCCTCTATCCGGCCGGTCAGGCCGCCCGGACGGATCCGGTGGAGATACTGCGCTATGAATAGTCCAGGTTCCCCAGGCGCGGCCGTCGGCGACGGCGGACCCGTACTGGAAGCCCGGGGCCTGACCAGGGTTTTTCAGAGCGGCGGAGAGGAATTGCGGATCCTCGACGGCCTGGATATGGCCGAGGAGCGGGGCCGTTCCTTGGCCATAGTGGGCGCTTCCGGCATCGGCAAATCCACTCTGCTGTATGCCCTGGGCGGCCTGGACCGGCCCACCGGCGGCCAGGTCCTTTTTGAAGGCCGGTCGATTTACGATCGCGGCGAAGATGAACTGGCCGCCTGGCGCAACCGCTCCATCGGCTTCGTCTTTCAGTTCCACCATCTCTTGGGCGATTTCACGGCCCTGGAGAACGCGGCCCTCCCGGTCCGCCTGGCCGGCCTCGGCCCGACCGAGGCCGAAGCCCGGGCCCGCCCCCTTTTGGAGCGGGTGGGTCTCGGCGGGCGGCTGGACCATCGGCCCGGGCTCCTCTCCGGGGGCGAACAGCAGCGGGTGGCCCTGGCCCGGGCCTTGGTCATGGAACCCCGGGTGCTCCTGGCCGACGAGCCCACGGGAAATCTAGATGCCCGAAGCGCCGCCGGAGTCTCGGCCCTGATCCTGGAACTGGTGGCTGAATGCCATTTGGCCGCGGTCATCGTCACCCATAACGACCGCCTGGCCGGTCTGGTGGATGTGGCCCTGGAACTGGCCGCCGGCCGCCTTAAATAATCTTTTTGCCCCCTGGCGGCGTTGCTCACGTTTTTTATTGCTCGAAATATGTTCATATATTTCTGCGCTTAAAGAGTGTTCGCGTCTTGCCAGAGAACAAAATTTTTTATTTAAGAACAAGCCCTTAATTTTTTCTGCAGAGGGATCATGATATGGCCTTGAGACTTCACAACACCCTGAGCGGCCAGTTGGAAACCTTCGTCCCCCTTGATCCCGGCCGGGTCACCCTTTACGCCTGCGGCCCCACAGTCTATGACCACGCCCATGTGGGGCACGCCCGGGCCGCGGTGGCTTTCGACCTTCTGGTGCGTCATTTCCAGGCTCTGGGCTTCGAGGTGACCTATGCCCGCAACTACACCGATGTGGACGACAAGATAATCAGGCGGGCCGAGGAAAAAGGCGAGGACTGGCGGGCCCTGGCTCAACGCCACACGGAAAGCTACGCCGAGGACATGGCGGCCCTGGGTTGCCTTGAGCCCACCCATACCCCCCGGGCCACGGACTACATCCAGGCCATGATCGAGGACATTGGGGCCATTATGGACCGGGGCCTGGCCTACCAGTTGGAAGGGGACGTCTATTTTGACGTGGCCGCCTATCCCGCCTACGGCCGCCTATCCCGCCGTACTTTGGAGGAACAGCAAGCCGGGGCCAGGGTGGCCGTGGACGAACGCAAGAGGAGCGCGGCCGACTTCGCCCTCTGGAAGGCGGCCAAAGCCGGCGAACCGGCCTGGCCCAGCCCCTGGGGCCCGGGCCGGCCGGGCTGGCACATCGAATGTTCAGCCATGAGCTTCCGCCTCCTGGGGGCGGCCTTCGACATCCACGGCGGAGGGCTGGACCTCATCTTCCCCCACCATGAAAACGAGTTGGCCCAGTCCGGGGCCCTGGGCCGGACCATGGCCCGGTTCTGGACCCATAACGGCTTCGTGCGGCTCAATAATGAAAAGATGTCCAAGTCCCTGGGCAACTTCTTCACGGTCAAGGACATCCTGAAAAAATTCGGCGGCGAAACCCTGCGTTTTCTCCTGGCCTCCAAGCATTATCGCGGACCTTTGGATTTTTCCGACGAAGCCCTTATCGAGGCGGAAAAAGCCCTGGAGCGCGTTTACCGGGCCCTGGCCGCGGCCCGGGAGTATATGGCGGGGCAATCTCCGGACCAGGATCAGTCTTCACCCTTTCTGGACAAGTTTCAGGAGGCCATGGACGAGGACCTTAACACGGCCAAGGCCCTGGGGGTGGTCTTTGACCTGGTGCGGATCCTGAACCGGGCGGTCCAGGAAGGCCGGCCCGGGGAAGCGGCCGCCTTTTTTGCGGCCTTGGAGTCCATGGGGGAAAGGCTGGGGCTGTGGCGCCAGGACCCGGAGGATTTTTTCAAAACCCTGGCCCCCGGCCGGGAAGATGAGCTCGCGCCCGAGGAGATAGAAAAGCTGGTCGCGGCCCGGGCCGCGGCCAGGGCCGCCAAAAATTGGGCCGAGGCCGACCGCTTCCGGGATGAGCTTCTGGCCAGGGGCGTCCTTCTGGAAGATAAGGGCGGGGCCACCGCCTGGAAGTTTGTTCGTTAGAGCATTTTAACCTTGACCTCCCCCAGCCCCTTTCAGTTGGTCAGCGAGTTCTCCCCCCAGGGCGATCAGCCCGAGGCCATCCGGAGCCTTACGGCCAATTTAAGGGACGGGGCGCCCAACCAGGTGCTTCTGGGAGTGACCGGTTCGGGCAAAACCTTCACCATGGCCGGGGTGGTGGCCGAAGTGGGCCTGCCCACCCTGGTCTTGGCCCCCAACAAGACCCTGGCCGCCCAGCTCTACGGTGAATTCAAGGGTTTTTTCCCCCATAACGCGGTGGAGTATTTCGTCTCCTACTACGATTATTACCAGCCGGAAGCCTATATCCCCCAATCCGACACCTTCATTGAAAAGGACAGCCAGATCAACGAGGCCATAGACCGGATGCGCCATTCGGCCACCCGGGCCCTCCTGGACCGGGCGGACGTGCTTATCGTGGCTTCGGTTTCCTGCATCTACGGACTGGGCTCGCCCGAGGCCTACAGCGCCCTGATGCTGCACCTGGAAGTGGGGGTGGATCGGGCCCTGGACAACATCCTGGCCAAGCTGGTGGAAATGCAGTATGAGCGCAATGACTACGACTTCCACCGGGGCGTTTTTCGGGTGCGGGGCGATGTTCTGGAGATTTTTCCGGCCTATGAGGAGAGCGAGGCCCTTAGGGTGGAATTCTTCGGCGACACTGTTGATCGCCTCAGCCGCATCGACCCCTTGAAGGGCGAGGTCCGGGGGCCCTTGAGCGAGGCCCTGATCTATCCGGGCAGCCACTATGTCAGCACCCGCGAGAACCTGGACCGGGCCATGGCCGACATCCGCCTGGAACTGGCCGGGCGGGTGGAGGAACTGGAGGCGGCCGATAAGCTCCTGGAAGCCCGGCGCCTGGCCCAGCGCACCAATTTCGACCTGGAGATGATGAAGGAACTGGGCTGGTGCCACGGCATTGAAAATTATTCCCGGCACCTCACCGGCCGCCGCCCCGGTGAGCCTCCCCCCACGCTCCTGGACTATTTCCCCCGGCGTTTTCTGATGATCATCGACGAGAGCCACATCGCCGTGCCCCAGGTACGGGCCATGTGGCACGGCGACCGCAGCCGCAAGACCACCCTGGTGGAATACGGCTTCCGCCTGCCCTCGGCCCTGGATAATCGACCTCTGACCTTCGATGAATTCAACCGCCGCCTGGTCCAGACCATCTATGTTTCGGCCACCCCGACCGATTATGAGCTGGAACTCTCCAACGGGCTGGTGGCCGAACAGGTCATCCGCCCGACCGGGCTGGTAGATCCGCCCATAGTCATCAAGCCGGCCAGGGGCCAGGTGGACGACCTATACGGGGAGATAAAAAAATGCTCGGCCAGGGGCGAGCGGGTGCTGGTGACCACCCTGACCAAGCGCATGGCCGAGGACCTGACCGAATATCTTAATGAACACGGCCTTTCGGCCCGCTATCTCCATTCCGACATAAAGACCTTCGACCGGGTGGATATTCTGCGCGGCCTGCGCCTGGGCGACTTTGACGTCCTGGTCGGCATCAACCTCCTGCGCGAGGGACTGGACCTCCCGGAAGTCTCCCTGGTGGCCATTCTGGACGCCGACAAGGAGGGCTTCCTGCGTTCGGCCCGCTCCCTCATCCAGACCTGCGGCCGGGCCGCCCGCAACGCCGGCGGCCAGGTCATCCTCTACGGCGACAAGGCCACCCCGGCCATGCTGGACGCCAAAAGGGAGACCGAACGCCGCCGGGAAAAACAGTTGGTCTACAATTTGGCCCGGGGCATCACCCCGGCCTCCATCCGCAAGGATCTAAGCGCCATCAGCGGTTCCATCTGGGAACGGGACTACGTCCCCATCCCCGAAGCCCGGCGGCCCCAGGCCGAGGCCGGGGCCGTGCCGCCCCACGAGATCCCCCGCCTCCTGAAAGACCTGAAAAAGGCCATGAAGGCCGCGGCCGATGAATTGGATTTTGAAAAAGCCGCCCACCTCCGCGACCAGATCAAAGCCCTGGACGAGGCCTTTTTAGCCGCTGATTAATAAGCCGGGATCCAGGTGTAAGTCCAGCCTTCTTGTTCAGAACAATAGGTCTTCCTCCAGGGCCGGCCGGCTTTTGGGCGGTTCCTTGGCGTCATGAAGGCGGGCGGCGTTGTGCCGGCCTGGCTGGTAGCCCCGGGCCGCGCTTTTCCCATACCAGGCCCGGGCCTCGGCCAGATCCCGGGTGACGCCCCGGCCCGTTTCGTAAAAAAAGCCGACTTCGTTCAAGGCCCGGCCCAGGGGCGGCTCGGAATCGGCTGCCCGGCGCGCCAACTGGGCGGCCCTAAGATCATTGCGGGTCCCGCCCAGGCCCTCGCGGTAAAAGAGGGACAGGTTTATCATACCCAGGCGGTCTCCGGCCTCGGCGGATCGGCGCAGTAATATTTGGGCTCTCTTGACTGATCCGCCCGGGGCCCGGTTCAGGTGGGCGGCGAAGTTCATGGCCGGGGGATAGCGGGTGGCCGGGGAGGCCAGGACGAAGGCTGAAATCAGCCCCAGGGCCTCCTGTTTTTGCCGGGCGGGATAATCCTCGGGCGAGTCGGGCGGGCGGTCCAAGGGGATCTTGCCCGCGTATAAAAGATGGGCCAGGGCGGTGCGGTAGGCGTCGGCCGTGGTTTCCGGGATATCTTTATCGTCCAGGGCCCGGCGCATAAATTCCGCCCGGCCGGCCAACAGGTCCATCAGGGCGGCTGTTTCCGGTTCCTGGGCCTGCCCCCGGCCGTCAAGTCCGTTGCGGCGGATGATGAGGCCGTGGAAGACCGCCTCGGGGTCGCTCCTGGCCAGGGCCGGCCAGAAAGCGGCGTAGGCCTGGGCATAGCGGCCCTCGTGAAAGAAGGCCAGGGCCGCGGAGTTGTCGGCCGGGGCGATGAAATCACCGGCTACGGCCGGTGAGGCCAACAGGACGGTCAGGATGATGAGCCAAAGTTTGGTCATGGGCGTTCCTCTGGCGATGGTTGGGAGTTAAGGATAGCTAGACTTTCGGCGGCCACCCGCTCCACGGTTAGTGCCCGCATATTATCCTGGGGTAGCCGGGCCCGGGCCCGGCGGGAACTGGCCAGGGTCAGCCGGGCGTGGATGGAGCGCCCTCCGGCTTGGTGCGGCCCGACCCGGGCCGGGTCGCTCACCCCGAACAGGCCCAGGGTGGGGCGTCCCAGGCCGGCCGCCGTGTGCAGGGGGAAAGAATCTCCGCCCACAAATAGGTCGGCTCGCCGGATGAGTTCGGCCACACCAAGGAGCGTGGTTTCTGGGGCCGGCCAGAGATCGTTCTGAGCCTGGGCCGCCGCTTGGCGGACAGCCTCCCGTTCCTGCGGACCGTGACCCAGGGCCAGGGCCGGTCGGCCGGTGGCCCGCCGTAGCCGGCCGGCCAGATCCGTGAAATATTCCATCGGCCAGCATTTGGAAATATTGCTCGTCCAGGGGCCGAACAGGTGAAAGCCGCCCGCCAAGGCCGGCCGGGCCAGGAAATCCTCGATCAGGTCCAGTTCTGGGGCGGGGCAGGGTGGCAAAACCAGTTCCGCCTCCGTCGGGGCCTTTTCTCCCAGGGCTGCCATCAGCCCCAGGGTGTTGGCCACCACATGCCGGCCCGGTGGGGTAATTAGGCAGTTGTCCAGGATAGGGGCTATTTCCCTGGCTTCGCCCCGGCTGAAACCCACTCTGAGGGATGCTCCCGAAAGGAGGGCCGCTACCGCGCTTTTGCTTAGGCCCTGCACGTCGAAAGCGACCTCGAAGCCTTGGGCCTTAGTTTCCCGCCGTAGCCGGGCCAGCCAAGCCGGTTTTTTCAGCCAACCCTTGGGCAGCACCAACCACCAGTCCAAAAGCGGGTTGTTTACGATGAGGGGCGAAGCCGGCTCTTCCACCAGCCAACCTAGGAAGGACTCTGGCCTGAGGCGGCGCAGGGCTGCGGCCAGGGGCAGGGTGTGTATGGCGTCTCCTATGGAGGACAGGCGGACTATGAGCAAGCGTTGGGGCATGGCGGCCGCCTCTCTTAGGCCAGGAACCATTCCACCGCCCGCTTAAGGTTCGGGGCGGTCAGGGTGGGGGTCTGAAATCCGGTCCGGGCCTCCCGGCTGCTAGGGATGAGGACGGACCTGGCCCCGGCCAGATTGGCCGGGGCCATGGTCTCCAGCCGGCCGCCGATCCACAGGCTGCTGGTCAGGTCCAGGCCGGGTGGCGGCAGGAGGGCCAGAGCCTCCGAGGGTACCCCGGCCTGGATCAGGCTGGCCCGGCTTCGGGTCGAGGTTTCCGCCGGTCCGCCCAAAACCAGAAGGTGGCCGCGCCGGGCCAGGGCCAGGGCCGCTTCGGCCGCGGTCGGGTCCGGCCCCAGTATTTCGGGGTCGAGGAAGACGGCCGCTAGGCCCTTTGGTTTTTCCATCAGTAGTTCCAGGGCCGCCGCAGCCACCAGATCCGGGCTGACCTCATCGAAACAGATTTGCCTCGGCAGGGGGCAGACCCGTTTTCGGCAGGGAGCGCAGGTCGCTCGGGACTGGATCAGGCGGCTGGGCCCCAAGGGTGCCGTGGAGAGTGGGTCGGTCGGGCCGAACACGGCCGCCAGGGGCACTCCCAGGGCCCCACCCAGGTGCATGAGGCCGGAATCGTTGGTCAGAAGCAGGGCTGACCGGCTCAACACGGCCATGGCTGTGCGGAGGGTCGTGCGTCCGGCCAGGTCCAGTTTGGGTTCCGGCAGCATCTCCATCAGGCGGCCGGCGGCTGGGGCTTCCTCCGTTCCGCCTAAGATGACCGCTCCTCCGGGCCGGGCTTCCAGGATCAGCCGGGCCGCCCGGGCGAAACCCTCCTCTGGCCAGCGCTTGGCCGGGCCGAAGGCCGCCCCCGGAGCCAGGGCCAATAGGAACCGGTCATCGCCCAGGCCCTTTTGGTCCAGGAGGGCCTCGGCTTCGGACCGGGCGGCTTCCTCCAGGATGAGGCGCGGCGGCTGGTAAGGGGCCGGGAGGTCCAGTTTTTCCAAAAGGTTCAAATAATAAAAGACTTCATGGACCGATCTGTCCAAAGGCCCGAGGCGGACGGCCCGGGTCAGAAGGAACCCCCGCCCGTCCCGGGCATAGCCCCAGCGTTCTGGGACGCGGGCCAGGGCCGGAAAGAGAGCCGCGCTGAAGGCGTTCTGAAAAAGAAGGGCCAGGTCGAAAGGAGTCAGTTCCCGAATCAGGGCCAGGATCCCGGACAGGCCCCGGTGGCGGCCGCTTGGCTCGTAGGTCAGGACCTGGTCGGCCTGCCCCTGGTAAACTCCGGCCGCCCAGGGCCTGGTCAGGACGGTCAGGCGGGCTAAGGGGAAATGATCGCGGAGGGCCGCCAGGGCCGGCAGGGTCATGACCGCGTCCCCGATCCAGTTGGCGCCCCGCACCAGTATCTCAGACCTGGCGGTCTTCATGGCCTTGCGGCCTTAAGGACGGCTTGGAAAAAGGCCTGGGGCGACTCCAGCCGCAGTTCGGTTTCCAGGACCAGGACCGGCCAGGGCCAGTCCGGGGGCAGTTTGACCGCGTCTTTGGCCGTGGTGACCATGATATCCGCCCCGCTGGCCGTGAAGGCCAGGCCCAGGCCGGCCAGGAGACGGCGGTCGTAAGCCTGGTGGTCAGGCAGGGCCAGGAAGCGGCGGATATCGAGGTTAAGATGGACTAGGGTCCGCTGAAAGGAATCGGGGCGGCCCAAGCCGCAGAAGGCCAGGACCGGCCGGCCGGCCAGGGCTTCCGGCGGCCCCAGTTCGGTTTCGCCTAGGCGGCGCCAGCCCTTTGGAAGGTGGACAGCGGTGAAGACGGGCCGCCCCCGGGCCAGGGCCGCGAGGTCGGGCGAAGGTTCGCCGGTAGCCACCATAATATGGGCCAGCCTGTGGGCGGC
>JAITBV010000129.1 GCA_031283395.1 Candidatus Adiutrix sp. | reverse complement strand
CGATGGAAGCCGAAGTGTCCTGGGTGGGCACCTGGGTGCCTATGCCAATGCTGACGGTCACCTTTGCAGCCCCCGCCTCGGTGCCGGGGACCGCCGTCTTTTCGATTTCCGTCCGGATTTTTTCAGCCACCATGAGCGCGCCGGTCGAATCCGTGGTCGGCAGGAGAACGACGAATTCCTCCCCGCCCCAGCGGGCGGCGAAATCGATGGAGCGCATCAGCGAGTTCTTTATGGTCCGGGCCACTGTTTTCAAGGCCGCGTCGCCCTGCTGGTGCCCGAAGGTGTCGTTGTAGTTTTTGAATTTGTCCACGTCTATGATCAGCATGCTGACGGGTTTTTTTTCCCTTATGGCCCGCTTCCATTCCAGGTCCATCCGCTTGTCGAAGCTGCGCCGGTTCGGTATCCCCGTCAACTGGTCTTTCATGCCGAAGTCCAGCAGTTCCAGAACGCTTTCGGCCAATATTTTATAGTCGCCGTGGAATTCATCGGTATTGAGGCAGTAATCCGTGTTGCCCTTCTCCTGCTCCTGGATCATGCTATGTATGTCCTCAAGCAGTTTATGTAAAATGTTCGCCACTTTCTGCAGAGCCTGGCCCAGGTGGCCCACTTCGTCGTCTGTTTTTACATTGATGTCGATGAGCAGATTGCCGTCCGCTATATGGTTCATGTCTTTTGACAGCTTGATGATCGGCTCGCTGATCGATGAAATGATGTTGAACAGTAACAGTATGGATGCGGCCAGCCCGCCCAGGCCGAGAATTATTCCGTAGCGGATCGATTTGTTAGATTCCTTTATCAGGTCCGCCTCCGGAATGCCCAAAAAGAAGGTGGCGAAGGCTTCGCCCCGGGCATTTATGAGCGGCGTGTAAAAGGTCTTGTATTTTTCCCCGAAGATGACCAGGTCGCCGGAAAATTCCCGCCTGTTTTCAATGACGGTTTTCGCTATGAACGGGTCCATTTTCGTGCCCACGGCGCTATGACCGTCCCGGGTGATCGTGGTGGCGACCCTGGTATCGCCCAAAAAAACAGTGACCTCGGAATTGAAAAATTTCTTCAGCTCTTCCACCGCGCTGTCCGAATCGAATCTCACCCCCGCCAGGACCAGGCCGATCAGCCCGGCTTCCCCGTCATATACGGGCGCCACGGTGTGGACGGAAACCTTCACCGTGGTCCCGGTTTCAAAATAAGAGGCCACCCGGCCTTCCAGGGCCTCCCGGACGCTTGGCAGGTCCAGGAGCGAATCGCCGAAATTATCGGGTTCATGCGTCCTGGCCAGCACTGTTCCCGCGCCGTCCATCAGGGTGAAGAAGTTTATCCGGTACAAGTTTTGCCTGGGGGTGAAGATCCTCAGTAGTTCAATGGTGTCGCGTTCCTGGACGGCTTTTACGACCTCGGGGTTGAAGGCCATGGAAACGGCCGCCGCCGCGGAATTGGCCTGGCGGCCCTCGAGATGGGATTTCAAACTGTTGATGTTGGCGACAAGCTTTTCATCGACCAGGGCGTTGCTTAAGGCTGAAAATCTTATGGACAGAAAGACGTTCAGAACCAGGACCAGGGCCACCAAAACAGCGACGGTCGGGATAATTATCTTTAACTTGAAGCTTTTCCTGGGCATACTGAAGAACCTCCAAATCAGGATCTTCCGACTTGGTGAACGGGTTTTGATTGTTTAAAGATTATCTTGAATTTTACCAATTTTACCTGATTTTTGCCAGAAAAAAACCAGGGATGCCCGGCCCGTCAGTCCATTTCCTCCAGCCTGGTCATGGCCTCTTCCCAGCGCGCCTCCAGGGCGCTTCCCTCCCGGGCCAGGTCCGCCAGTTCCAGGTTCAACCGGCGGACCAGGGCTCCGTCCTGGTAAGTGGCCGGGTCGCCCAGGAGTTTTTCCAGTTCCTCCCGGCGGCCGGCCAGGGCCGCCAGCTTTTCTTCCGCCTCGGCCGCCGCCCGCTCGTGGGGCCGGCGCCGGGCGGCGGCCTCCCGTCGGCCTTTCGCCGATTCGCGCCGGGCTTCCTTTCGGTCCGAGGCCGGCCGGTCCGCCTCCGGCGGCTGTTTTTTGGCCGCCTCCGCCCCCCAGAGGCGGAGGTAGTCTTCGTAGCCGCCGGGGAAGACCGTGAGCCGGCCCTCCTCGATCACGGCCACCCGGTCGCAGAGCTGGTCGATGAAATGCCGGTCGTGGCTGATGAGTACCAGGGTTCCCTGAAAGTCCCCCAGGGCGTCCTCCAGCATCTGGCGGCCGGGGATGTCCAGGTTGTTGGTCGGTTCGTCCAGGAGAAGAAGGTTGGGGGCCGAGAGCATTATTTTGGCCAGGGTCAGCCTGGCCTTTTCCCCGCCGGAGAGGACGGCCACTTTTTTGAAGACATCCTCCCCGGAGAACAGAAAGCCCCCCAGGACCGACCGGAGGGCTCCCTGGCCCAGGTGGCCGGCCACGGTGGCCAATTCTTCCACCAGGGTGCGCTCCGGGGCCAGGCCGTCCATTTGAAACTGGGCGAAGTAGCCGATTTTGACCCCCTGACCCAGGCGCCGGCTCCCGGCGTCGAGGGGTTCCAGACCGGCCAGCATTTTCAGGAAGGTGGATTTGCCCCGCCCGTTGGGGCCGATCAGGGCCAGGCGCTCGCCCCGCCGGAGGGTCAGCCCGAGGTCGTCAAAGACCCGGACCGGGCCGTAACTTTTGGCCGCGCCGGTGAATTCCGCCACCAGGTCCGGCCCGCGGGTTCCGGCTGGCAGGCGCAGGTTGAAGCTCTGCTCCTCCAGGTTTTCCGGGGTCGGCAGGCGGTCCATTTTTTCCAGCATTTTCAGCCGGCTCTGGGCCCGGCGGGCGGTTGAGGCCCGCACCCGGTTCCTCTCGATGAATTTTTCGATCTGCTTGATGCGTTCCCGCTGGTTTTCAAAGGCCGCGGCCTCGGTGATGAGGCGCTGTTCCTTTTCCGCCAGGAACTGTTCGTAGTTGCCGGCATAGGTGTGGGCCCGGCCCTGGCGGACCTCGATGATCTTCTGGGCCACATTGTTCAGGAAGACCCGGTCGTGGGAGACCAGAAGGAGGGCGGAGGCCGAATTCTTAAGATAGCTTTCCGGCCAGACCAGGCTGTCCAGGTCCAGGTGGTTGGTGGGCTCGTCCAGCACCAGAAGGTCGGGCGAGGCCAGAAGCAGCCGGGCCAGGACCCCGCGCATGAGCCAGCCCCCGGAAAATTCCTCCAGGTCGCGTCCGAAATCGCTCTCCCCAAAGCCCAGGCCGGAAAGGATCTTCTTGGCCTCGGCTTCCTTGCCCCAGCCGCCCAGGGCTTCAAAGACCTCTATCAGGCGTCCGTGGCGCCCGGCCAGTTCCAGGAGTTCCTCCGGGGTCCCGGTCCGGCTTTTGGCGTTCAACTCCTCGCTCACCAGGGCCAGTTCCGCCTCCACCTTCCGGTATTCCTCGGCCGTGTCCAGGACCAGTTCCAGGAGGGTCAGGCCGCGCCTGGCCCCAAGCTCCTGGGGCAGATAGCCGCACCGGAGCCCCTTGGCCCGGGTCACCGAACCTGAATCGGGGCTTTCCAGGTCCAGAAGCAGGCGGATGATGGTGGTCTTGCCCGCGCCGTTGCGGCCCACCAGGCCCACCCGCTCGCCGGGGCCAAGGGTCAGGGTCACGCCGGCCAGGACATCCTGCCGCCCATAAAACCGGCTGACTTCCGAAAAACTCACCAGGGCCATGGCCGCACCTTGCAATGAAAGAAACCTGGTATCAGCCTATTATATCGGGGCGGAAAACTCAAGTTCGCCCCGGAGGCCTGATAAAAATAGAGTTGAACCGGGTGGCCGGATTGTGTTAAAATGGCTTGTTAAGTTCGGTCTGTGGCCAAGTTGGGCCCTGAATCGCGCGAATTGCTTTAAGGGGTGGATTTTGTCTGAGAAAGCCCGGGAAGTCGGTCTGACCAAGCCTGATTTTACGGAAGCGGCGGCGCCCGGGGGGGAGGCTCGGCCTCAAAAGATCCTGGTCGTGGATGACGAGATACTGAACCGCAAGCTTATCCAGGCCATGCTCAAGCCCCAGGGTTATGAAGTCAACCTGGCCGTTGACGGCGCCGACTGCCTGGCCCAGGTCGAGGAAAACCCGCCCGACCTGATCCTCATGGACATCATGATGCCCAACATGAACGGCTTTGAGGTGGTCGCCGAGTTGAAAGCCCGTCCGCACCTGGCGCTCATCCCCGTGGTCATGGTCACGGCCCTTCAGGACATAAACGACCGGGTCAAGGCCCTGGAGGTGGGGGCCGACGATTTTCTGACCAAGCCGGTGGACCGCATGGAATTGCGGGCCCGGGTGCGCTCCCTTTTGAAGGTCAAGGCCTACAATGACCACATGGCCAATTACCGGCGGGAGTT
>JAITBV010000068.1 GCA_031283395.1 Candidatus Adiutrix sp. | reverse complement strand
CCGCCCAGGCCCCGGGTGCGGGTGTCCACCGCTTCGGTCATGGTCCGCCATCGGCCGACCTTGGCGCCGTCCCGGCTGATGACCGGCCGGCCCTGGTCCAGATAGGCCAGGTCGGTGGTGGTGCCGCCCACGTCCATGACCCAAAGGTCGGCCGGCCCGGCCCCCGCCAGGTCCCGGGTCAGTTCCCTGGCCCCCACCAGGCCGGCGGCCGGACCTGAAACCAGGGTTTCTATTGGCCGGGTCCTGGCCCAGTCCTCGCTGACCAGGGAGCCGTCCCCCCGGACCACCATGAGCCGGGCCTGGAGCCCCAATTCCTCCAGGGCTGTTTTCACCGCGTCCAGGAGGCGGTTGACGATGGATACCAGGCCGGCGTTGAGGGCCGCCGTGGCCGCCCGGCGCACGGCGTCCAACTGGCCGGTCAGGTCGCGGCCCATGGTCACCGGGGCCCGGGACAGGCTCTTTATGAGACCGGCCGCCTGAAGTTCATGCTGGGGATTTTTGACGCTGAAAAAGCCCGAAACGGCCCAGGCCTCGACCTCAGGGTCTATTTTTTGGACTTCGGCCTTAAGGGTTTCCAGGTCCAGGGGGGCCAGGGGACTTCCGTAGTAGTCATGTCCGCCTTGAATGAATACGGGCCGGGCCCGGTCCAGCTCGCGGGAAAGGTCGTCCGTTGCGGCCTGCCCCGCTTCATAACCGATGAGCACCAGGCCGATCCGTCCGCCCAGTCCTTCGGCCGCGGCGTTGGTGGCCAGGGTGGTGGAGAGATTGACCCGGCCGATGGCCGCAAGGCCTCCGGGCCATTTAAGGCCGCTGATGGTTTTCAAGGCGTTTATGAGGCCGAGGCTCAGTTCATGGTTGGTGGTCAGAGCCTTGGCCGTGGCCAGCACCCGGCCCGGGCCGGGGTCGTAAACCACGGCGTCGGTGTGGGTGCCCCCGGTGTCCAGGCCCAGTATCAGGGGCCGGCTGTCTGGCGGATTCATAATTTCAGGAGGTCCGGGTTTCATGGTCAGGCCTCGGCTTGAAAGCCGGAACTGGTCGGAGGGGTCAAAAAATCCCTGGTTCGCCGACCTGGTAGAACATGGCCTCGGTCAGGGCCGAACCGGCGGGCAGGGTGATGAAGGCGTCGGAGTTTTCCGGGATCTCCGGGGCGGCCAGGCTTCGGAAATAGGCGAGGTCGCCCTGGACTTCCGCGTATTGCTTTTGGAAGGCCCGGCAATTTTCCAGGGTCCGGGCCCTGACGGCGGCGCGGTCGCCCAGACCGTTGTCAATGAAGCAGAAGTGGGTGTAGTTGGCCAGCTCCAGTTCCATGGCCCGCCTGGCCTTTTTGAGCCCCAGGCGCTCGGCGTAACGCCCTTCGACGGCGGTCAGCGGGTCGTCGCTCTCGGCGATCCAGCCGGTCGTCAGGTAGTAGGTGCCGGGGTTTTTCCTGAACATTTCCCGATAGCGTTGATTGGAACCCAGAAACAGGGCGATACAGTCATGGCAGCGGGGCGTGGTGAGGGGGGATATCCGGCCGCTGACGCCCAGTATGCCGTTGGAGCATAGGCCGTAACCCAGGCAGATCCTTTCGTGGTTCAGGGGGGCCAGTTCGTCTATTTTTTCCTGGATGCGCAGGGGCATGGCCTGGGGGGTGCTGTGCAGCCCCTGCTCCAGGTAATACAGATCCACGGACCGGCCATCGGCCACGGCTTCCAATTCCGTTTTCATAATAGAGCAGGCGATGATCGCGCGCCGTCCGGCCATGGGGCTCCGCCTTTCGGGCTGGGTCGAAGTCATATAGATGATATGTAGTTTATTTAAGGACACTTGTCAAGTCTCCACCCAGGAAAATGGGGCCGGCCGGGGCCGGAATTATTCTCTTCCGGCAATAATTATTGCCAATAACTTGGTTTTCTGATATAATTTAATTTTAATTCATTTATTGCCAACTCATATGGTCATGTGGATGACACAACCGGCGGGAACGAGTGCGTTTATTATGCAGACCGAAACCAAAGATATCCTTTCGGCCTATAATGTCAAAACATCCCACCGGGGGCCGGCCTATCTCCAACTGGCCAGCCTCATAAAGCGGATGATAGCCAACGGTGAATATTCCCAGGGCAGCCGGATCCCGGCCGAATCCATCATCAGCCGGTCTTACGGGGTGGCCGTCATGACCGTGCGCCAGGCCATCAGCCTTCTGGCCGAGCAGGGGTTGTTGAAGCGGGTCCACGGCCGGGGGACTTTCGTCTGCGGACCGGATTGGACCAGGGCCAGCTTCAACATGACCGGCTTATTAGATGTGCTGGGCGACAAGGCCAATATCGATATCAGAATTCTCAAGGCCGGCA
This sequence comes from Candidatus Adiutrix sp., assembly GCA_031283395.1. The sequence continues at coordinate 8,399 of JAITBV010000068.1, read as the reverse complement.
TCACCGAAGCCCGGCCTCAGGCCGCCGCCGCCCTCAATCTGGAAGCCGGTGCCCAGGTGGTCAACCTGGTGCGCCTGGTATCATGCCGCAGCCGGCCCATTCTGCTGAATAAGGCCTATCTGGTTTTCGATCCCCGTTCGCCCATTGTGGAATCCGAATTGGAAGCCTCCTCGCTCTACGGGCTGTTTTCCGGCCAGGGCAACGGTTTCATTAAAAAGGCCATTTTGAGGCTGGAGCCCTGCCTTTTGAGCGTCTCGGAAGCGGCTTGCCTGGAGATGGACGCGGCCGCGCCTGTTTTCAAGATCCGCTACATTTTTTATGATTACAGCGATTCCCCGGTGGGCACCGGCTGGTTCATGACTCCGGTCAGTAACGCCACTTTCTCCACCAAAATCGGGGTCTGGGATGAAGAAGACTGAGGCGGACCTGGCCAGGCTGAAGCGGGAGTTGGTTGAGTTGGATGTTGACGGCGCCGTCCGTCTTGTCCGCCGGTTGAACGGGCGCCAGGGGGATCCGGCCGAGATCATGGCGATCTGCGAAGAGGCTTTGCACGACATAGGCGAGCGCTACGCCGAGGGCGAATATTACATTGCCGGACTGATCATGGCCGGGGAAATAATGAACCGGATCATAGCCATCCTGGCGCCCCGGCTGGGCGACGGCGTGGTCCGGCGGGATCGGGGGCGGGTGCTCATCGGCACGGTCAAGGGGGATATCCACGACCTGGGCAAGAACATGGCCGGGGCCCTGTTGTCGGTCTATGGTTTTGAAGTGCGGGATCTGGGCGTGGATGTGCCGGTCGAAGAATTCATCCGGGCCATGACCGAATTTCAGCCGAAGATAGTCGGCCTGTCCGTGCTTTTGTCCTCCTGCTACGCCAATCTGGCGGCCATAGTAGAGGCCATCCGCAAGGTCCGGGGCGATTCGTCCACCCCTCATATCCTCATCAGCGGCAACCACATCACCCCGGAACACTGCCGGCTCTTCCAGGCCGATTGCCAGGCTGCCAGCGCCTTTGACACGGTCAGGCTCTGCGAAAAACTGATCCAGGGCGATAGCGCCGGCCGGGCCTAGTCAGACTATATTTTTTGTGGAGGCCGCTCATGAAAGAATGGACCGCGCCGGAACTGTTGCGTCTTTCCGGATCGTATTGGGCCTGTTGCGCCGTCCAGGCCGCGGTCCAGCTTGATTTGTTCACCGCCCTGGCCGAAGGCCCCCGGACCGAGGAGCAACTGGCCGCCGGCCTGGGTTGCGATCAGAGGGCCTTGCGAATGCTGGTCACGTCCCTGGTGGCCCTGGAGTTTCTGGAAAGAAGCGGAGAGAACGTGGCCGCCCCGCCCGCCGTCCTGGCCTGCCTGTCCCGCACCTCGCCGGAGTATTTGGGGTTCATCATCCGGCATCACGCCCACATCATGCCGGCCTGGACCAGGCTGGCGGAATCCGTGCGCAGCGGAGGGCCTAGCCGCAGAAAAAGCTCCATCCACACCCGGGACGACGAGGAAAGGGAAGCCTTCCTCATGGGCATGTTCAACGTGGCCCGGCAGCAGGCGGAAAACGTGGCCAGGGGCCTGGATCTGTCGGGCCGTTCCCGGCTGATCGATGTGGGCGGCGGCCCCGGCACCTATGCCGTGTATTTTTGCCTCCACAATCCCGGCCTTACGGCGACTGTTTTCGACCTTCCCGGCTCGGAGCGCTTCGCCCGCGGGGTGGTGGAGCGCTACGGCCTGGCGGACCGCATAGAGTTCGTCGGCGGAGATTTTTTGAGGGATGAATTACCCAAGGGGCAGGATGTGGCCTGGCTGTCCCAGGTGCTGCACGGGGAAGGGCCGGAAAATGCGGCCCTCCTGGTAAAAAAAGCCGCCGGCTGTCTGCGGCCGGGCGGACTTTTGGGAATCCAGGAATTCGTGATCGACAACGACCGCACCGGCCCGGCGCATTCCGCCCTGTTTTCCCTGAATATGCTGGTCGGTACGGACGGCGGCCAGGCCTATACCTTAGGTGAGATCCAGGGCCTGCTTCAAAACGCCGGGGCCAGGGACATCCGGTCTCTGGCCCTGGATCTGCCGCCGGGGTGCCGGGTATTGACCGGCACAGTATGAGGCTCCGGGCCGCCTGCGGCCAGGCCGGAGGGGCGCCTACTGGGAGGTTTCCCCTTCCTCGGGGCTCCGCTTCATGACCTCCACGTTATCGCCAATAATCTCGATGTCGATACCGCAACCGCGGCAGGAGATCGAACTGCCCGCATGGTTCAGGGTGAATATCACTTTCTGCCCGCATTCCGGGCAGACGATTTCGACCTTGTGGCCGGTGGGATCAACATCGATATGCATAAAATCCCTCTTCCTGTTATGGACTTAATTTAAGCCGGGATCGACCTTTCTTCCTCCGCCAACTCCCCTTTTGTTGTTCGCAACACCAAGCATAATACCATAGCTTGGCCCTGGCTGCCAAGCCGGTAGTGGCCGGCGGTCGGAAGCCCCCTTCAGCCCATGTATCAACCCGGGCCTCCGGCCGAGCCGTCTTCTTCGCCTTCGCCGGCCAGTTGGGAGATTTGAGCTTCCAGGGACTGGATCTGCACTCTAATGGTTTTTATCTGAATGCTTTTGACAGGGTCGGGCATCTCTGGATTGAACGCGATCTCGCTGAGCTTGGAATTGAGCTTTTTGATTTCTTCGGTCAATTCCTTTATTTTTTCCTCCTTGTTCCTGGGCGCTTGTGCGCTTAAATTCCGGCCGAGGATTTTATCCATGAGCTTGGTGTAATCCTTTAGCGCCTGGCTACCGCCTGATTCCTTCGACCTGTCCTCGATGGCGTCCCAATGGGCCGATTTTGAGGCTCGGTCGGCGGCCAGGAGGGCGGCCCGGGCCGCGGCCCAATCGGCCAATCTGGCGGCCTCTTCATCTTCCCGGCGTTTAAAGGTCGTATCCCGCCAAAAATCGAGCATCTCAATATTCCGGGTGGGCTGCTTTTTCGGCTTATCGAAACCCTTGACGCCGGAATCATTTTCGCCGGCCCGGGCGGCATCCTGGTGTCTTTTGCGCCACATCTCGAAAATGAGGCGGGCGCCCTCGGCGAATGCTTCCGCCCCGGCCTTGACCTTTTTGGGGTGTCCTTCCGAGAAATCGACATTCAGGACAGCCATCAATTCACTCGCCTCCTGATTGGCGTTCAATTTCTCCACCATGCGCCTGGCCAGTTCCTTGAAGTCCTTGTTCGACATGACAACGGATGAAAAATCGCCGGATTGGGGCATAAGACCCATTTCGGCCAGGACTTCATGGTAGGTCGTCTTGAATATTTCCAGGAATCTGTCGCATTTTTCGCGCAAAGGATGGCCCGCCGGCCAGGGATCCCTTAAGGAAACTTCGGACAACCTCCCGCCCTTTTGGCCTCCATGTTGGCCTCCATGTCCTTCCGCCCCTTGGGTTTCCTCCACGGCCTCGGCAAAGGTTTCCTTGTTTATCGGATAATAATACATCCTGTAATGCCCTGCCCCCGGCAGTCGGGCCATCAATTCAGCCATTTCATCCATGTTTGCCCGGATCAGCGCCTCAAGGCCCTTTCTTTGGGCTTCCTTCTCCTCCTCCGACAGGTCCGGGCTCATATTAAGCTCAATGAGCCGGCTTGACAGTATTTTTTGTTTCCCAAGCAGTTCCTGGCCCTTCTCGTTCCAATCGCGCATCATCTGCTGTTTGAAAAGCCAGTCGTCCTCCAGGTCTTTTTTCATGAAATCCGATAAATCGCTATTCCTCAGGTCGTCCAGATCCTCGAAGCCGCCCTTGTTGGCCGCATTGATTATAATGTTCAAATCATTAAATGAGATGTCCGATGTGGAAGTGGTCGCCGGCATATTCATCAAGGCCTTTTGCGCGGCGGCCATGGCGGAATCATGGCCCTCCTGCCGGAAGGTCTCCAGAAAGTTATTGATGAATACCTCGGAATGATTTCGAGCCGCCTCTGCGAACATATTATGGGGATCTAGATCCCAGAGTCCGTCAAATTCGATATATTCAAAATCAAGAACTTCCACCGGCTGGACCAGTGACCCGCACTCGAACTGCCGATAGGCCAGGTCGGCGCTTCTCACGGCGCTCATCGTTATCGCGTTATCGAATGCCTTGTTCAATAAGAAAAGCTGGGCGTCAAACGCCTTTTCATCGTAGCCCAGTTCCTCGCCGCGCATTTTAATAAAATCATAAACCTGACCATAAGCTTTGCCCAGATCGGCAAAAGCATCCTCATAGTTGGCGGCAAAGCCCGTTGTTTCCCCGCGTTCCAAACGGAATGACTTCGCTATGCTCTGTAAGGCGACTCCAAGGTGGGCCGTCCCGAAGCTTTCCTCAGCCAAGGCTTTATCGACCAAGGCCAGGGCCTGGGTTATTTTTTCCGCCAGGCCGGGCTCAATGGTTTCCTCGGCCACGGGTGGTTGAGGTTCAACTATTTCCTCGGCCACCGGCGGCTGGTTCTCAACGACCTCTTCGGGCGCGGGCGGCTGTTGGTTGACGGGATTTCCGGCATTTTGAGGAGGCTCATAGGTGTGAGGCTTGTGCTTTCCATGGTGATGTGAAATATCAACATTATCGCCATGCTTCCAATGGGCTTTCGCTTTCAGTTGTTTCAAATGCGAATGGAAATGACCATGATGCTCAAGCTTGCCGTGCTGCTTGGCTTTAGACTTGACTGCGTTCAAAAATTGGAATACCGAAGCCGCTTTGTTGTTGATGTTCGTGCACATAATGTCCCCTTTGAAGGTGATATGGAAATTTTTTCCACCTTGCAAAAAGAAGCAAATTTTGTGCCGGAGGGCTGATGGTTATTGACGGAAAACCCAAGCAGAGCCCAATTTTGGGCCTGGGAACCAGGTGGGACATTGCCAAGACAACGTAGGCTCCCGGGGATGTTGACCAACTTGTTGTGCCGTTACTCCGCCTTCATTAATTTAGCCATAATATCGTTCATCCTGCCGGCTTCTTCGCCGCCTTTTTCAAGAATTTGATTGGCCAATTTCTTAACGGGGATAGCGACGGAGCAGCCAAGGCATATGGCTGAACCATTTGGAAACTGGGCCAAGGTGAATTTGATTTTGCGGCCACATTGAGGGCACAAGGCCTCAAAGGGCTGAGAAAGATCATATTCGGACATAGATCACCTCGTTTTGGGGGCTTTAAGTGTCCACCGCCATTATCGGGATATTCATTAAAGAACCCCCTTTGGCCGTCCGGCCCGATTGGGGAAATGGCGCAATAAAATGCCTTCTTCCGGCAAGCCGATCACTTTCAGAATTTCCATCGCTCGGGGATGGTAGTTATCCGGCCCAATGGCCGGCTGATTTTCAAACAGCCCGGCAATTTGTTGAATTTGTTGAGTCACTTCGGCCTGATAGACAGAGCGTGCCAGGACCTCAAGGCATTTTGTTCGGAGGCTTTGGCGGCACGGCAAAACGAATAAGGGAAACATCCCAAGTGCCACAGCATTTATGCGGGCGAAAAACCACTCCGGGGGCCATCTCCCCTCTTCAAAGGCAACCAGGAGACTTTCCGCCTCCGCTTCCATGGTCTGAGTATGATCGGCAAATCCGAGAGATTCGAGCCGGCGGAATACTTCCAGGTGGTCAAAGGTATTATTCAGAGTTACAGCGATATGCATATTGGCCCAGGCCTGATGAGCCGGCATTTTTGGGCGGACCATCAATAGGGGCCAGCCTTCCAGTCTTAGTTGAGCGTGGAACAGTTCATGGGCCAAGGCGCCATCGGTAAGCCGTGAAGCGCAACTTTCAGCATAGATGACTGTGAGGGGTTCGGGAAAAAGAACGATCCAAGGGGCATCGACCGGCATGCCTATCTTGGTAAATTCGCTGTCGGGCAACTTCTGGCATTGGATTTGATAACCGATGATTGACTCGATTTCATCCAAAAGCGCCAGAACGGCTTTGTCTTTCAGCAGGCTTCGCAGCATTCGCTCGTCCTCTACCATATTTCACACCTGAAATGGTTAAATAATGTCTGATATTATAACAGAAACCGGTAACAAAAGAAACGGGGCCAGAGATGCGGCGGGGCGCAAGCCGATAAAAGAAGCCCGGGAAATGAAGCTTTCGAGACCTTGTCCGGGGCGCGCGTGTTGACGTGGAGCTGAAGGCGCCTGTATAATACGAAAAACCAAAATACTAAACAGGTGTATCATGCATTTTGAGCAAATAAGCACCCCGGGCCTGGGTTGTTTTTCCTATGTCATTGGCTGCCCTTTGGCGGGCATTATGGCCGTGATCGATCCGCGCCGCGATATGGGAGTGTACCTTCGTCTGGCCGAAGCGTACGGCCTGCGCATCACTCATATTTTCGAAACCCATGTCCATGCCGACCATGTAAGCGGCGCTCAAGAGTTGCGCGCCTCAACCAACGCGGATATCTACATCCATGAAAGCGCGCCTGTTGGCTATGAAGCCAGAAAGCTCAAAAACGGCGATGAATTCAAGTTCGGCCACGCGGCCGTCCGCGTACTGCATACCCCCGGCCATACACCAAATTCTGTATCTTTTCTGGTTTCCGATCTGGCTCGCTCCCCGGAGCCGGCAATGATCCTGACCGGTGATTTGCTCTTGGTGGGGGATATAGGCCGGCCCGATTTGCCCGGAGAAGAGCTGCTGGATGAACAGGTGGAAAACCTCTACCACAGCCTTTACGTTACCTTGGGGTCGTTGCCGGATTACCTGGAAGTCTATCCGGCCCACGGTCAGGGTTCATTGTGCGGTCAGGGTATGAGCGCCAAGCCTTCCTCCACCCTTGGCTACGAGCGGCTGACCAACCCTATGCTCAAATATACAGATTTCGCGGATTTCAAACGCGCCGTTCTCTCAAAGCTGCCCATGCGGCCCCAGAGCTTTTCCAGCATTATCGCCGTCAACCTTAAAGGCGCAGCCATACCGCCCCAGGTCGACCTCACGGAATATGCCATTTCCGCTGATAAAACAGATGAATTTCGCCAGGCCGGCGCACTGCCGCTGGATTTGCGGGACGCATTTTCTTATGGCGCGGCCCACATCCCAGGCAGCATCAATGTTGACTCCTCCGGCGGCTCCATGCTCAACTGGATCGGCGTGGCTATTGCTCCCGGGACGCCGCTTGTGCTTATCCTTCCCCCTGGCCGAAACTTTGAAGAGATGCGCACCGAACTGCGGCGTATCGGCTACGACACCATTAAAGGTTGGCTTAAGGGCGGCTTTCAGGCCTGGCTGGGCAGCGGCCGGGAGATTCAGAGCCTGCCGCATCTTTCCGCTTCAGATTTACGGGCGCGTCTCGCCGGGCCTAACCCCCCCGCCATGATTGACGTGCGCAGTCATGAGGAATTCCAAAGAATGAAGATAGAAGGCTCTGTTAACCTGACTTTTGGCAACCTGTTGGAGCCGGGCGCCCATTCCGCGGCTTTGGACAGGGAGGTTATTGTGGTCTGCCAAAGCGGCTTTCGGGCGAGCATTGCCGCCAGCCTGCTTCAGGCCCAAGGGCACACTCAGGTCGGTGTTCTGGCCGGCGGCTTAAACGCCTGGGCGGACCGAAACAAATGATGATAAGGCACTATACTGAAAATAACGCTCCGGCATAAGGTAAGGCCCGCCGGTTAGTAGGTTCGCCCAACGTCATTTTACCACTTCCGAACCACGGCCAAGGCACTGATACTGCTTGGTCACAAACTGGGAATGACAAATCGGGCCAAGCGGGCCGTATGCCATATTGTTGCATACGCTTTTGACCCCGCCAAATGCTTCCGCGCTACGATATCCGGCTTGATTTTATAACCAATATGGTTACAATCAGCGATTAACTTTCCTTTTTGAAAATGGTGACGCCCATATAGTGAATTACCAGGGCTACCATTAGGAGAAGGTCAGGCCAAAAGAGGAATAATTCCGTTCCGGACGAGGCGGGCGGAGGGGGAAGGATGGGCGGAATTGTGGAAAACCTTGCCCGGATAATCAAGGAAAAGGCCATAGCGCTTGGATACGAGAAATGCGGGATCATCAAACTTTCTGATTATGCCGGGTTCTCTGACAAGCTCAAGGAGCGGATGTCCCGCCTCTTTTTGGGCAGGATCCAATACGCGCAGTTTGTGAAATTTGGAACTCCCGAAAAGGATTATCCATGGGTAAAGTCTATCATCGTCCTAGTCCGCAATTATGCGGGATATAACGTGCCGGATGGCTTTGAAGGGGTTTACGGCAAATCCTATATGTTCGATATTAGGGTGGGCCAGGACTTGGATGGATACAAGGCAAGAGAGCGGTTCGGCGCTTTTTTGGAAAACCTGGGGTTAAAGACCGCCAGCGAACCCAAATTCGGCTTGGTCGGACTACGCTGGGCAGCCCTTAAAGCCGGGCTGGGGCGTATACGCAAAAACAACTTTTT
>JAITBV010000245.1 GCA_031283395.1 Candidatus Adiutrix sp. | reverse complement strand
CCAGGCCCGGGCCGAATATAACAGGGTGCCGTCGCCCCCTATGGAAATGACCAGGTCGGGCGCAAAACGGGGCTTGGGCCGGGTCCCGGGCTCGGGCCGGGAGCAATCCAGGCGCACCTGAAGGCCCCGGGCCTTCAGATCGCCGGCCACGGCCCGGGCCATCTCGCCGCTCTTGACCTCGTTTTTATGGACAATGACCACTTTCCGCCACAAAATCAAGTTACTTCCCTTTGGCGATCAAAATGGTTATCATAAAAAAAGAATTTGCTTGATTATACCACAACCGCCACTGGTGAGGGAGATTAATTGCCCCGCGGAAAAATGAGAAAAAAGAATGCTCCGCGCCTCCACCTCATTTCCCTGGGTTGCGCCAAGAACCTGGTTGACAGCGAGCGCCTTTTGGGCGCCGCGGTGGAAACCTTAGGCTTTCAGCCCGAGTCCGACCCGGCCAGGGCCGACCTTATCCTGGTCAACACCTGCGCCTTTCTGGAAAGCGCGGTGGAGGAAGCCCTGGAAGCCCTGATGAGCGCCGGCCGCCATAAAAAGCCGGGGGCCGTCCTGGCGGCGGCGGGCTGCTTGCCGGCCCGCTACCGGGGCGCGGAAGGGGCGGACCTGGCCCGGGGCCTCCCGGAGGTGGACCTGTGGCTGGCGCCGTCCGAATACCCGGAGTTTGAGGCCAAAATAGCCTCCTTGTTCCGCGGTTTGGAAAAATCAAAGCGCCCCCGGCGCCGCCGTCTGATCGGCACCCCGTTTTTCCGGGCTTATTTGAAGATCGCCGAGGGCTGCCACCGCCGCTGCGCCTATTGCCTCATCCCGGCCTTAAGAGGCCCCTTAAGCAGCTATGACCCGGGGCAACTGGCTGAGGAGGCGGCGGAACTGGCCGCCGGGGGGGTCCGGGAACTGACCCTGGTGGCCCAGGATCTGACGGCCTACGGCCGGGACCAGGGGCATCCGGGTGCCCTTTTGAGCCTGGTCCGGCATTTGGCCGAGACCCCGGGCCTGGCCTGGCTGCGGCTGCTCTACGCCTATCCCGAGGGCCTGACCGAAAAGATGGTCCGGGGGCTGGCCGAAACGCCCAAGGTGCTGCCCTATCTGGACCTGCCTTTCCAGCACGCGGCCCCGGATATCCTGCGGCGCATGGGCCGGCCCGCCTCCCCGCCCCTGAAGCTGGCGGAAAGGCTCAGGCGCTGGTGGCCCGGCCTGGCCCTGCGCACCACCCTGATGGTGGGCTTCCCCGGGGAGACCGAGGCTCACTTCGCCGAACTCCTTGATTTCGTGGCCCGGGCCGCCTTCGACCACCTGGGGGTCTTCAAATTCAGCCCGGAGGCGGGAACCAGGGCCGCGGGCTTTCCGGGGGGCCTTTCGGCCGGCGTGAAGGAAAAACGGCGGCGGGCCGTCCTGGCCGCCCAAAGGCGGGTCTCCCTGGCCCGGAACCGGGCCCGCCTGGGCCAGGTGGTGGAGGTGCTGGTGGAGGGGCCGGCCGACGGGGCCGGGCCGGTGATGACCGGACGGGCCTGGTTCCAGGCCCCGGAAGTGGACGGCCTGATATATTTCGACGGCGACCAGCCCGAAGCCGGCCGCCTGGTCCAGGCCCGCCTTATCCGGGCCTCGGCCTACGATCTGGCGGCCAGGCTGGTTTTCCCCGCCCTTGCAACAGACGCGTCTTTGTGCTAAAAAGATATATTGAACTATCCAAAAATGGTCATTTCTCCAAGGAAGGGCAGGTCATGTTCGGTTCCAAAAAAAAGACGCCCGGCTATTCGTATTTCGCCGCGGGGGTGACCCTCAGTGGCCGGTTGTGCTTTAACGGGGTCATTCGCCTCGACGGACGGCTGCAGGGCGAGATAATATCCTCCGGCACCCTGGTGGTGGAGGAGACGGCGGTCATAATAGGAGAAATCCTGGTGGAGAACATTGTCCTCAGCGGCACGGTCTACGGCAATATCCGGGCCTCCAAGCATGTCCAGCTCAACGCCACGGCCAAGGTCTTCGGGCATATCGACTACGGCGAACTCAGCATTGAAGGGGCTGTGCACGAGGGCAGTTCCCACAAGTTCAGCGCCGAGGAAACATCCGAACTGGAAGTGGAGTGCCGGGAGATACTGGAAGAAGCCGCGGTCCTGGCCGACCGCCAACAGGAAGAACTTCGCATCAAGTGCGAAGGGGCGGCGGTGCGGGCCCCCTCCATGAGAAAGAGAAACACCCTGCCGTCCTCCATCGTCACCTCGCACCTGCCCCCCCCCTTGGCTGAACAGACCTGATTTCAGCCGCCGGGATCATTGAGGCGGCCCCAGCCTCGGGCCGCTGGGCGGAACCCCTCGGCTTCGCGTGCCGCGTTCCCGCTAACCCCGTCAGATCCGGAAGGAAGCAGCGGTCCGCGATGGGCGCGGGCCGTGGATCACCGGGGGGTTCCGCCGAACGGTCTTTCGGGGCCGGGAGGCCCAAAAGCGCCCCCGGCGCTAAAAAATCCCGGCCGTTTTTTTCTCCCTGATCTCGGCGTTCAAAAGCTCGTAATTGGCCAGGATACGCTCCCGGCCGAACAGGGCCTCGAAATGGCCGCACAATACTATTTCCACTTCAGCCAAGGTCTCCAAAAGCGCCACGCTGGCATACATGGCCGCGCCCGAGCCCCCAGGATAATCGATGGCGCCGATGGTGCCGGGGAAATAAGTGTCGCCCACGATCAGGAGTTTTCTTTCCGGCCAGTAAAGGCTCAGGCCGCCGGGGGTGTGCCCGGGGGTCAGGTATAGCCTGAGGCCCGGGTCGGCCAGTCCCAAGGGGCCTTCGTCCAACTCCACCAGGGTGAAGTCGGGGACCGGCCGGTTCCAGTTCCCGTAAAACCAGGGGCCCTGGTTTTGGAAAAATTCGGCCTCAGGCTTGGAGATCGCCAGCGGCAGGCCGTATTCCGAACTGAGCAGGCGGCCGGCCTCCATGTGGTCGGGGTGGCTGTGGGTGAACAGGGCCATCTTGAATCCGGCCGGATCCAGGCCATCGGCTTCGATTTGCCTTTTCAGTTCAGGCCAGTAAAATCCGGCGCCCGGATCGACGATGATTTTTTCAGCCCCGCCGAGGACCGCGGCATTGCTGGAAAATTCGCCGGGCTGGCCGTAAGGGCCGAAACAATAGAAATAAACATCGGGGGCTATCAGCATGGCTCTCCGAACTTTCTAGCGGACAGTAAAAACCGCCGCGCTGGTTTTTACCACTTCGCCCGCCTTAAGGCCCCGCACTTCCAGGCGGGCCCGGCCGCGTTCCAAAGGCACCAGGCAGTGGGCCAGACCCCGTCCGGCCACGGCCTGTCTTTTCAGTTCCCGCCCGTTCAAAAGCCAGACCAGTTCGTCGGCCTCCCCGTCGTTGCGGGCCTGGGCCTTAAGGTTCTGGGCCAGGGTGTTGAGCCCCGGATCCAGGGCGTAAACCTCCCCGTTCAAGGGCCGGACAAGCCCGAAGCCGGGGGCCCGGCCCAAGACCAGCGCCTCTTCATCCGGGTCCAGGTGCGGACAGGCTTCGGGCGGAGGTAAGCCGGCCAGGAAGAATTCTTTTTTCCGGTTGGGGCAATCCGGCCCGGCCAGGAGCCCGCTCTCCGGACAGGCTTCCCGGATCGTAAGGCCGGGGGGGATCGAAAAATCTTCCGGCCTGATTTTTTCAGCCAGAATATCGCTGACCCGCCGCCAGATGGTTCCGGCTCCGGTCACGCCGGAGACCCCGCTCATGGGCCGGGCCCGGAAATCGCCGGCCCAGACGCCCACGACAAAGCCGGTGGTGTAGCCCAGGCACCAGTTATCCCGGAAGCTCCGGCTGGTGCCGGTCTTGACGGCCGCCGGATAAGGGGGATCAAGGATCCCTCCCTCCCCGAAGCCGGTGAGGCGGGCCAGGGGGTCGCTTAAAATGTCCGTGACCAGGAAAGCGGCCTCCGGGCTTAGGGCCGCCTCAGCCGGGGCCGGCCGGCCTTCGGTGTCTTTAAGGAAGCCCTCCGGGCCTTTAAGGATGATCTCCGGCCTGAAGAAGCCGCCGTCAGCCAGGGCGGCGTAGGCCAGGGTCAGGTCCTTAAGGCGCACTTCCCCGCCGCCCAAGGCCAGGGACAGGCCGTAATATTCGGCGGGTTTGTCCAGGCTGGTCAGGCCCAGGGCCTTAAGGAGGCTCAGAAAAGGCGAAAGGCCCAGGCTGAAGGCCAGGCGGACCGCCGGGAGGTTCAGGGAACTGGCCAGGGCCAGGCGGGCCGGAACCGGGCCGTGGACCGTGCGGTTGTAGTTGGAGGGGCTGAAGCTGCCCCCGCGGGCCAGGTAATCCGCGGCCGCATCGTCCAGGAGGGAGGCGGGGTGGATCAGCCCGGCGTCAAAGGCGGCGGCGTAGAGAAAGGGCTTGAGGGCCGAGCCGGGCTGGCGAAGGGCCAGGACCCCGTCGTTCTGGCCGTCGTCGTCGAAAAAATCAGCCGATCCCACCCAGGCCAGCACCTGGCGGCCGGGGTGGGACAGAACCAGCACCGCGGCCTGGCTCAGTCCCTGGGCCCGGAAATTCTGAACGGTTTCGCGCACAACGGCCTCGACCTGGGTCTGAAGATCCAGGTCTAAGGTGGTGGTTATGACGGGCGGGGGGGCCGGCCCGAAGCTTCGCCGCACCCGGCTGACGAAGTGAGGGGCCAGAAAGGGGCCGGACCTGGCGGCCAGGGCCAGGGGTTCGGCCTCGGCCCGGGCCAGTTCCGGGCCTTTCAAAAGGCCCTGCCGGGCCAGCCGCCGGAGGATGAGCCTGCGGCGGGCCAGGGCCGGCCCCGGGTCTTTGAAGGGATCGAGGGCTCCCGGGGAGGCGGGGAGACCGGCCAGGAAGGCGCTTTCGGCCCAGGACAGGCCGTTGACGGACCGGCCCAGGTAAATCGAGGCCGCGGCCGCGAAACCCTCGGCCAGCCGGCCGCAGGGGGCCCG
>JAITBV010000239.1 GCA_031283395.1 Candidatus Adiutrix sp. | reverse complement strand
GTCATCCACGGCGACCCCAAGGCCGAAAATTTCCTCCAGGACGAGACCGGGACGATCAGGACCGTCCTGGATTGGGACACGGCCGGCCTGGGCCATTTCCTGGCGGATGTGGGGGAAATGCTGCGCTCCTTCGGCGGGGCCGCCGAAACCGAAGATGACTGGGCCGCGGCCGCGGCCGTGGTGGAAGGCTACGCCGAGACCGGCCTTGACCTCGGCGAGGCGGACGCGGCCCTTTTGCCGGCGGTCTGGCGGGCCCTGGCCCTTAACCTGAGCCGGCGCTATTTGACCGATGCCCTGGCCGAAGCCTATTTCCTCTTGGACAGCCGGCGCTACTCCTGCCTCTATGACCAGAACCGCCAAAGGGGCGCGGAACTCCTGGCCCTGGCCGACCGCCTCCTGGACAGGGAGATGGACCTGGTGGAACTCTTCCGGGCCGCGGTCCGGCGCGGCCGGGACCGGCGGGCGCAAGCCTGAAAATGACCCCTTTCGCAAAATAAAAAAGAATAAACCGCTTGCCATTTGGGGCCGGTTTGGCTATACTCGGAACCTGCTCCGCTATATGGCTAAGGAAAGACATGACTACGGCTTGACGGGCTTTAAGTGACCTCTATATTGGAATATGCCCGGTTGGCCGGCCTGATCATGGTCCTTGGAGTGGGGGGGGCCTGCAACGGCGTGAATGAAACAGGCCGCTCGGGTGAAGGACGCCCGGAGACCTGGAGCGGTCGGTCGCCCAAGACGGACCACGCCTTGCCGCCCGAGGTTGTCTTCTGCGGCCAGATTCTGGATTTGAGCCGCCCCTCGGTCCGCGAACGGCTGGAGACTGAGTTTATAATCATAGTCAACCAGCCGGCCCAGGTGGCCCTTTGGCGTCGCCGGGCGCTGGAATATTTCCCCCTCATCGAGGCCGGCCTGAAAGCTTCGGGCCTGCCGGATGATTTGAAATATCTGGCCGTGGCCGAAAGCGACCTCCGGCCCGGGGTGGCTTCCCCGGCCGGGGCTTTGGGGCTGTGGCAGTTCATGCCGGCCACGGCCCGCCTTTTCGGCCTGACCGTCAATGGCCGGCTCGACCAGCGGCATTTGCCGGAAGACCTTCTGGAAGCGGCCAAGACCTATCTGAAATCGCTCCACGCCGACTTCGGCGACTGGCGCCTGGCCATGGCCGCCTACAACGCCGGGCCGACCAGGATCAGAAAGGCCATGGCCGAACAGGGAGTCCGGGACTACAGTGAACTGGACCTGCCCCGGGAAACCGAGCGTTACGCTTATCGGATAGCGGCCATTAAAATAATCCTGGAAAATCCGGTAGGTTACGGCTTCACCGCCTCGTCGCCGGAACAGGCTTACCGGCCGCTGATGACCGGCCGGCGGACGATTTCCGTGCCGGACCGGAGCGGCTGGCCCCACTTGGCCAAGGCTGCGGGCTGCGATTACAAGACTTTGCGGATCCTGAACCCCCAGATTCTGGAGTCCGCTTTTTCCGGGACCTACGAAGTGCGGGTGCCGGCGGTCGCCAACTGAGTTGGCTTGAATATTGCAACTAAATAATCCCGTCCGGACTTTTGCCGGACGGGGAGGTCATCCATGGCAACCACTATCTTTCTCTCTCCCGAAAACGCCTCGCCCCTGGCCACGCAGCCGGATTGCGACGAAGCCAGGATCTGCCTTTGGTTCGAGACCAGCGGCTCCAGCCCCAAATGCGCCAATCGAACCAGCATGGCCTGCCCCAAGAGGCTGAAAGACGTCTTCGCCCCTCACTACGACCGCGCCCAACCCGCGGCCAAGTAAAACCCCGCTTTTCGGCCGGGGCTCCCCCCAAAGCCGGCCCCCGGCTGTCCAGTTTTTCGCCGCCCGCCCGGACCGTGCCTCCCGACAGGGGGCCCTTAGAGCCATTTACAAGCCTGACTCATTGATATATAATGAATTACAATCAAGACTCGGGGTCTGATAAGGCCTTAAGTCCGCGATCCCGGCCTTTAAGGCCGGTTTCGGGAGCCTCCCGGAACCGCTGAAATTTTTAGGCCCCGGATCGTCAGGTCATGGGGAGCGGCTAATGAGTCAGAAGCGGACGGAAGACAGCGCCCCGGATCGGTCCCGGTCTGGCGGCCAGCTTCACCGGGCCGCCGGCCCCGCCGAATGGGAGCTTGAGCGCCGGTCCCTCCTCAATCGGATAGACGAGTTGCTCAAGGAGGCCGAAAGCCTGAAAAAGGCCCGGGAAGCGGCCGAGAACAGCAACCGGGCCAAGAGCGACTTTCTGGCCAGCATGAGCCACGAAATACGCACCCCCATGAACGCCATCCTGGGACTCCTGCACCTGACCAGGCAGACCGAACTGACCGACATCCAGCAGGAATATCTCCAGAAGAGCGAGGGCGCGGCCGACACCCTCCTGCGCCTCATCAACGACATCCTGGACTTTTCCAAAATCGAGGCCGGCAAGCTAGAAATGGAGCAGGCGGAGTTCAATCTCCACGATGTGCTCCAGAACGTGGTGGATCTCATTTCCAACAAGGCCAGCGAAAAGGGCCTGGAATACATTCTCCATGTGCCGCCGGATACGCCCGTGGGCCTAGTGGGCGACCCGATCCGCCTGACCCAGATACTCTCGAACCTTTCCAACAACGCGGTCAAGTTCACCTCCGAGGGCCAGGTGTCGCTCCGGGTTTCCACGGTGAAGGAGAAAAAAGAGCGGGTCACTCTGAAATTCGAAGTCCAGGACACCGGCATCGGCCTTTCCTCCACCCAGGCCCGGAACCTGTTTCAGGCCTTCACCCAGGCCGAAGTCTCCACCTACCGCCGCTTCGGCGGCACGGGCCTGGGCCTGGTCATCTCCAAGCGCCTGGTGGAGATGATGGGCGGCCGCATCTGGGTGGACTCCACGCAAAACATCGGCAGCACCTTCTCCTTCACCGCCGACTTCGGCGTCCACGCCGCCGGCCAGCGTTACCTGGCCAGAAGCAAGGACTTCCGGGGCCTTACCGCCCTCCTGGTGGATGACAACCTGGTGGCCTTGGAGATAATGAGCGAATTTCTCAAGGCCATGGGTTTCATCGTCATGACCGCCCAAAGCGGCGCCGGGGCCGTGGAGGTCATCCAGGAGTGGAAAGGGCGGGATCGCAAGTTCGATCTCCTGGTCATCGACTGGAAGATGCCGGATATGGACGGCATCCAGACCGCCGACAAGATCCATGAAATCGTCTCCGCCGACGATCTGCCGGTCATCATCATGGCCACGGCCTACAATCGCGACGATGTCCTGGGCGTGGCCCGACGCAGCGGCATCCGCAACGTCATGACCAAGCCGCTTTCCCCTTCCACCATGCTCAACATGCTGGTGGACATCTTCGGCCGGACCCTGCCGGAAAAGGAATCAAAGCTCAAAAAAGCCCACGAAATGGCCATGGTCAAGGAATACCTCGGGGCCAGGATCCTCCTGGCCGAAGACAACGAGGTCAATCAACTGGTGGCCAGCCGCATCCTCAAGAACGCGGGGCTGGAGGTGGACATAGCCGACAACGGCCGGGAGGCCGTGCGCATGGTCCGGGAAAAGGACTACGACATGGTGCTGATGGACATTCAGATGCCGGAGATGGACGGCTTTGAGGCCACCAGGGCAATCAGGGCCCTGGGGCCCTTCAATGACCTGCCAATAGTCGCCATGACCGCCCACGCCATGAGCGGCGACCGCGAATTGAGCCTTAAAGCCGGCCTGAACGACCACATTAACAAGCCCATCAATGTCCAGGAACTGTTTTCCACCCTGGCCAAGCATCTGAGGAAAAAACAGGGCTACCGCTGAAACCGGCCAAATACGGCGTTTGCCGGAAACAGCCGCCGGCCCCGACCCCTTAAGGATCACGAAATGCGCTTCTACGCCACCACGCCCATATATTACGTCAACGCCCGTCCCCACCTGGGGCACGCCTACACCACCATCATCACCGATGCCTTCGCCCGCTTTCACCGGCTGGCGGGCCGGGAAGCCCTCTTCATCACCGGAACCGACGAGCACGGCGACAAGATAGCCCAGGCCGCGGCCCAGAACGGCCAGGCTCCCCTCGATTACGCCGACCGTATAAGCGCCCTCTTCCGGGAAGCCTGGCCCAGGCTCCACGCGGAACCGGGCGGCTTCATCCGCACCACCGAAGAGAGGCACCGTAAGGCCGTGACCGACTTTCTGGAACGGGTCAACCGGAGAGGCGATATCTACTTCGGGCGCTACGGCGGCCACTACTGCGTGGGCTGCGAACGCTTCTACACCGAAAAGGAACTTGAGGGCGGCCTCTGCCCGGACCACCGCACCCCCCCCAATTACGTGGAGGAGGAAAACTACTTCTTCCGCATGAGCGCCTATCAGGACTGGCTCCTCGACCACCTGAAAAAGAACCCCGACTTCGTCCGGCCAGAACGCTACCGCAACGAAGTGCTGGGACTTCTGCGGGAACCCCTGGAAGATCTGTGCATCAGCCGGCCCAAAAGCCGCCTGAACTGGGGCATCGATCTGCCCTTCGACGACAAGTTCGTCACCTATGTCTGGTTCGACGCCCTCATCAGCTACATCAGCGCCATCGGCTGGCCCGAAGAGGAACCCTTCGGCCGCTGGTGGCCCCACGCCCAGCACTTCATCGCCAAGGACATCCTAAAACCCCACGCCATCTTCTGGCCCACCATGCTCCAAAGTGCGGGCCTGCCTCTTTTTCAGCACCTGAACGTCCACGGCTACTGGCAGCTGGGCCAGGCCAAGATGGGCAAATCCGTCGGCAACGCCGTGGATGCCCTGGGCCTGTCCGATATCTACGGGGTCGAGGCCTTCCGCTATTTTCTG
>JAITBV010000262.1 GCA_031283395.1 Candidatus Adiutrix sp. | reverse complement strand
GCCTTCATATGCCCGAAATAGTGACGGCCTATTCCACCTTTCCCAACATGGGCACCCGGGTGGCGCCCCGCTACATCACCCGCATCGAGGACCGTTTCGGAAGGGTGGTGGAGGCCTTTGAGCCGGAACGGACGCCGGCGGTGGACCCGGGCGCGGCCTGCGCCGTGACCTGGATGCTCCGCGGGGTGGTGGCCTTCGGCACCGGGACCGCGGTCAAGCCCCTGGAGCGGCCGGTGGGGGGCAAGACCGGCACCACCAGTGATTTTTCCGAGGCCTGGTTCGTGGGCTTCACTCCGGAACTGGTCACCGCCGTCTGGCTGGGCACGGACCAGCAACGGCCCCGCGCGGTGGGGGAGGTGGGCGGGGTGGCCGCCGCCCCCATCTTTCTCTATTATATGCGGGAAGCCTTGAATGATAAGCCGGTGCGCGAGTTCACCGTGCCCCCGGAAGCAGAGATACAGCCGAGCGGCGAGTTCGGGATCTGCTACAAGGCCGGGACCATAGGCCGGGGTTTTTCGGAGACGGCCCCCAGTGCGGGCACGGCGGAAGGCAATTTTCTGCGCGAGGATTTTGACAGCGAAGCTGAAAATTTAGACCCGGGGCCCTACGAAGGCTCCGCCGTCCCCCCGGGCGGCGAGGTCCAGAGCTTCGGCGTGGATTGAAATCAACGGGGAAACGGGAACCGAATGCACTATATAACATAGTGTTATTATTTAATATAATTATTCACACTCTTTGGGATGCCAGCAAATATACCAGCAAACTTTAACTCTGCCTTGTAGCCTGGGCAGTTTCTTTCAGCTTTCAACCCTTTCTAACTTTACCAAATTCCTCTTGTTTTATCAAGGCGACTACTCGCTCAACCAGAGTATCAGGCTGGATTTCCAGGCTTTGTGCAATCAAAATTGTGGCATTTAGCGATGGTTTCCGTAGCCCGTTTTCCAGTAAACTGATATAAACATTAGTGGAATCAATAGCTTCTGCTAATTGTTCTTGCGATAGTCCACGTTTTGCCCGTAACTCCGCAATCACGTTCCCAAAAGCCTTAGATAAACCCTGAATTTCCTTCATTAAACAATAGTATAAAAACCGTTTGTTTTTTACCTTAAACAATTGTATAAATAATAATCGTTATTGCCTCTTTATGCAAAGGAAAATAGTTATGGGAAAACTCACCTTCTGCCTATGCTGTTTTTTTCTTCTGGCCCTACTGACCCAAGCCGGGAATGTCCAGGCTACCAGCTAAGTTGGTGATTTAACCCGCCCCAAGTGGGAGGGAAATATCCTCAAGGAGAAAACTATGCGGAACCTCGTTTTATTATTGGTGATTATTGCTTCTGTTGGAATGGCTGGATGTGCAGGACAGAGCAAACTCATGCAGCCAGTTGCCACAATTAACGAAACGGTCAACCCTAATGAAGCTGGCATAGTCTTTTTAAGGTATGCGGCAGTAGGCGGTTTTGGGACTTTTTCGCAGATACCAATCATTGAAGCCAGCCCGGACGGAAAACTGAGTTTTGTAGGCATACTTTCACCCAATACAAAGTTATATCATCGCACAACGCCAGGCCGGCACATATATTTTCTTGGCAATGTTGGTTTGAACGTAATAACTGCACCTATTATGGAAGCGAACTTGGAAGCCGGGGCAATATATTATTCTTCCGCTTTTGTAATAGAGAATTACGGCCTTTTGCCGAGTGGCGAATTTATACCTTTTAATCTAAATGAAGCCGATGGGCTCAAAACGCTCAAGAGCCAATTGAGTGCCTGCCGTTGGGTTCAAAATACGCCACAAGGCCAAGACTGGTTCTTAGCCAACCTCCCGAGTCTGGAAGAGAAATACAATAAATACCAGAAAACCAAACAGGAAAACAGAAAGGTAATCAAACCGGAATACGGAACGAAGACCCCAATATAATGGATTGTAATAATCTTAACCTGCCCTGACACCGGCTTCTAAAAAGTCTTCTGTCAGAACAGGTTTTTCCGATTAAGGGAATTGAAACTGTGACTTGAAAAAGTAGCGTGTATGGGCTATATCAACAAAATAATTCTGATTGGAACTTTGGGCCAAGACCCCAATACCAACATCGGGAATATTCGGCCACAGCTAAATGATGATAGACCGTGGACCAGGCCAGGCTGAGTATGGAAGTTGGATAACCACTGGAGTAAAAAAAGCGCGGCCAACCGCGAGAGCGATCAGCCGCTTCAAAAGCGGACTTTGATTCAGGAAAGTAGCAGCAAGACTTAAAATGGAGCGGGAAACGGGATTTGAACCCGCGACTTCAACCTTGGCAAGGTTGCACTCTACCACTGAGTTATTCCCGCCGGTAACCCGCATTTTATACAATAAACCGCCTTGGCCTGTCAATATCTTTTTAGGCTCCCGGCGGGCTCATTTCCGGTCCAGGAGCTTGAGGAAAAAGCGTTCCATGCCGGCGAACATCTCTATGGGCTTATATAGCGTCCGGCGGCCCTCATAGTCTTGCACCTCGGTCGCAATTCCCATAAAAATGTTGTGGAGCAGCAGAAGTGCGGCCGAATGGGTATCGAAGGCCGGGACCAGGCCGCGGGCCACGCAGTCGTCGAAGCAGCCTTGGACGGCCTTAAGGCTGCGGCTCATAAAGAAATCGAAAGTTTCCGCGGCCAGGGGGTCGTGGACCTGTTCCAGCATTATAAGGCTGAACCCGTAGTTGGAGAAGGTGTTGACCAGCCGTTTGGGTTCATTATACATATGCCCCAGCGCCTCCTCGAAGGTTTTGGCCCGGGCCAGGAGCTGGGTGAGATGATCGAAGAAGATAAGCCAGAGTTTCTTCAGGTGCTCCAGGGTCGCCGCCCACAGTTTTTCCTTGCTCTCAAAGTGATTGTAAAGCGAGGATGGCTTGATGCCGGTGGCCGCCGCTATGTCCCGCATGGAGACGGCGGCATAGCCCTTGCGGGCGAAGAGAACGGTCGAGGTCATCAGGATCCGCTCTTTGGTCGGACTGCCGCCTTCCGTGAGGGGCAGGGTATAACGGCGGCCCAGGATGTCAAAGACCTGGGCGGGGTCCTGGCTGGTTTTTCCCACCTTTTTCGTCATTCGGGTCAGGTCTATCGGCCGCGGCCGGGCCGGTTGAAATCCGTCAGCCAGGGCGAGGCGGGGTCGGTGTATTCGGCCCGGAGACGGGCGAGCAGTTCCCGGGCCGCGGGGCCGGGCCGGCCCGAGCCCACTGCTTCGCCGTCCCAGGCCACTATGGGCAGGACATCCGTGGAGGTGGAACAGACCAGGGCCTCGGCGGCCTCGCGCACCATGGCCCGGGTGATGCCCGCATGGCGCACGGCGGCCAGCCGCCCCTCCCGGACCAGGCCGCCGGCCAGGTCCATGAGGCGCTTTAGGGTGCTGCCATTGAGGATCAGGCTCCATTCCGGGGCCAGGAATTCTCCGGCCCGGGTGACGATGGCGATGTTTTCCGTGGAGCTCTCGGTCATCAGGCCGTCGCGGCCGAAACAGACCGCGTAGTCGGCCCCCGCATCCAGGGCCGCCTTCTTCACCAGGACGTTCTGGATGTAGGAACAGGTCTTCATGGTGGCGATGACCGGGTCTTTGGCCAGGAAGGGCGCGGTGATGACCCTGATCCCTTCCTCGTACTTGGCCGGGGCGGGGGATCTCAGGCGTAGCACGGTGACCAAAAGGAGACCCACCGGGCTTTCGTAGGGGTTGGAGGTGAAGCCGCCCGGCCCCCGGGAAACGGTCACCCGCACCAGGACATCCTTTTCGCCGCCGGCCCGGATCGTGTCGCCCAGGATATCCCGGAGGCGCCCGAACTCCGGCGGCGGCTTTATGGCCAGGGTCTCCGCGGTGGCCTTAAGCTTTTCCAGGTGGTCGTCCAGGCAGTAGGCCCGGCCGCCGAGGCACTTGAAGACTTCAAAGATAGCATCGCCCCGGTGGACCATGTGGTCGTCCGCCGGCACGTTCCACAGGGCCGGGTCGGTGACGATGCCGCCGATCTGGCTGGAATACATGGCCAGGTAATCGGCGTGGTAGGGCTGGCGCCAGCGGCCTAGGGCCTGGTGGTATTCTTCCAGGGAGAAAACTGGGGTGGTCACGGATTTCCCCTTAAGGCTATGGGGCGTTAGCCCTTGAGCGCGGCCACGGCCTGGCGGTAGTCGGCCGCGCCGAAGATCTGGGAGCCGCTGACCAGGATATCGGCCCCGGCTTGGGCCAGATCCCGGGCGTTACCGGCCGCCACTCCGCCGTCCACTTCTATGAGGATGGCCTTGTCGGTATGGTCGGCCAGGAATTTTTTCAGGCGCCGGACCTTGCCCGGGGTCTCGGGGATAAACTTCTGGCCCGAGAAACCGGGGTTGACGCTCATGACCAGCACCAGATCCACATAATTCAGCACCGGCCCCAGCACCTCCACCGGCGTGGCCGGGTTGAGGGCCAGGCCGGCCTGGACCCCGGCCTCCCGAAGGGCCGCCAGGACCTTGTGGACATGGGCGGTGGCCTCGTAGTGAAAGCTGACCAGGTCGGCCCCGGCCTT
>JAITBV010000173.1 GCA_031283395.1 Candidatus Adiutrix sp. | reverse complement strand
TATGGCGGTGGCGGTTTCATCCAGTTTTTCCGGCTCGAAGCGTAACCGATAAATGGCCTCGGCGTTTTCCAGGTAGAGTCGGACATCCGCTTCGGCCAGGGGTTGTTCCTGAGCCATGACCTGAGCCAACCGCTCGTAAATTTGGTTCTGTTCGGTCTGGGCCGCGGACGGAGCGGCCGTCCCGAGGAGCAGAACCAGAAACAGAAAGGGTAGACGACGAGTCATTTGCGGGGCGCCTCGCGCCATTTACGGGGCACTTTGACCCCGGCCGAGTCTATGGCCGCGCTCTCGGCCTGCATCAAGGTCATTAGATTGGAGTTGACCAGCCGGACTTCTTCAGTGGTCGGATGGAGATAGACGGGTATTCCCACGAGTTGTCCCGGGCTTATAAGGCCCCTGGCCAGGGCCTGGGTCAGGGGGATTTTGGCCGTGATGTAGATAGCCCGCCGACGGGTCAGCTTGACCTCGTTCAACAGTTTGGCGGCCTGGTCGGGATAGTCCATTATATCCCCGAAAAAGCGGGGGGCCAGAAATATATAGGCGTCTATATCCGCCTGGGTCAGGGGGCCTTCCCGGACTTCGGTATAAGCCAAGGCCGGGCCGGAGAAGCAAGCCAGGGCCAGGAGCGCCGTAAATCCCAGGCCAAGACGGTTCATTTGGCCGTCACGCCCGGCCAGGCCTCAAAGGCCCGGTTGGCTTTTTCGGCGGCCTCTATCAGGGTCTCCAAATTGTCTTTCACCAAGCTCAGTTCACTATCGGAAGGCCGTAGCGACTGGGGCAGGGAATCCAGCCCCAGAGATTTGGGGTCGACCCCGGAGGCCAAGGCCATGACCAGGGGCACCTTGACCACGATATAGGAAAACCGGATCGGGCTCAAGTTCAAGCCGGCGGCTAACTGCTCGGCGCTTTGGGGGTCGCTCAAGAGTTTGGGCAGTTCCGGGATTATTTTGATATAAGCCTCAAGATCGGCCTGGCCCAGGGGAGGTTCCTCGGCCAGGGTTTCGATTACCGCCGGGGGAATATCGCTGTGAGCTTCTTCTTGGGCCGAAGACAGGGCCGGCAAGGTCGCTCCCAGGATCAGAAACAGGAAGGTCAGTAGTTTTTTTGTCATAAACCAGCCCAATCCCCGGGGGTTCAGCCTCCCAGATAAGCTTTGCGGACGCCCTCGTCGGCCATGAGTTCCGCGGCCGAACCGCTTAAGGTTATAAGGCCGGTGGTCAGGATATAGGCCCGGTGAGCCACTTTCAAAGCCAGGTTGGCGTTCTGTTCCACCAAGAGGACGGTAGTGCCCCGTTCCATATTTATCTGCCTGATTATATCAAAAATGTTGCGGATTATCAATGGGGCCAGACCCAGGGAGGGCTCGTCCAGAAGGAGCATCCGGGGCCGACCCATCAGGGCCCGGGAAATGGCCAGCATCTGTTGCTCCCCCCCGGACAGGGTGCCGCCGCTCTGGCCGGCCCTGGCTCTCAGAATGGGGAAGAGATTGAAGACATATTCCAGGTCGCCGCTTATCCCCGGCCGGTCCCGCCTGAGATAAGCCCCCATTTTCAGGTTTTCCAGGACCGTCAGAGCGGGAAAGATACGGCGGCCCTCGGGGACTTCAATGAGGCCCCGGGCCACCAGGCTTTCGGGGCTACGCCCGGTTATGTCGTCGCCGTCGAAGAAAATCCGGCCGTGTCGGGGTGGGGTGAGGCCGGATATGGAATTGAGGGTGGTGGTCTTGCCCGCGCCGTTGGCTCCCAGAAGGGTGATTATCTCGCCCTCTTCAACGGTCAGCTCCAGGCCTTTTAAGGCTTCGATGTTGCCGTAAAAGGTATGGAGACCCTGGAGCCTGAGCATCATTCCTCCCCCAGGTAGGCCCGGATGACCACCGGGTCGTTCTTGATTTCTTCCGGTCTGCCCGTAGCGATCAGACGCCCGTATTCCATGACCCAGACTTTTTCCGAAACACTCATCACCAGGTTCATGTCGTGTTCTATGAGGAGGATGGATAAACCCTCCCGTTCACGGATGAGGCGGATGAGGTCGTCTAAGGCGTTGGTTTCGGCGATATTGAGGCCGGCGGCCGGCTCGTCAAGGAGTAGGAGACGGGGCCCGGTGGCCAGAGCCCGTATTATCTCCAGGCGCCGTTGGTCGCCATAAGGCAGGTTTTTGGCCAGGTCGTTGGCCGCCGCGCCCAGTCCGTATTTTTCCAGGAGGCGCATGCTGAATTCAGCCATAGCCCGCTCTTCGATCCTGGCCTGTCGGGTGCGCATCAGAGCCCCCCAGAGTCCGGCCTTCATTCGCGGGTGGCAGCCGATGAGTACGTTTTCCAGCACGGTGAGGTTGTTGAAGAGGCGGATGTTCTGAAAAGTCCGGGCCAGCCCCAAGGCCGTGACCTGATCGGGCCGGAGATCGTTCAAGGCTGTTTGAATGGGGGGCTCGGTTTCGGAGTTCCGGGGTAGGCGGAGAAGGATATGGCCCCGGGTGGGCTGATAGATTCCGGTCAGGCAGTTGAACAGGGTGGTCTTGCCGGCCCCGTTGGGCCCGATCAGGGCGGTTATGGAGCCTCTCTCGACTTGGAAATCCACCTCATCCAGGGCCACCAGACCGCCGAAGGTTTTGGAGAGCCCTCTGGTCTCTATGATGGGCGGCGGCCCGGTCATGTTCCGCGGGGTTCCGGGGGATCGGCGGGTCCCGGGGCGGCGGGCCGATGGATATAGACCTGGCGCACGGACTGGATGAGGCCGCCGGGCCTCAGCACCATCATCAGCACCATCAGGGCTCCGAAGAGCAGCATGCGGTAATCCTGAAAACTGCGCAGGTATTCCGGCAGGAGGATCAGCACCAGGGCCCCGATGATGACCCCGGGAATGGAACCCATGCCGCCCAGCACCACGATGGAGAGGATCATCACCGACTGCATGAAGCCGAAGCTGGTGGGATTGATGAAGGTCACCTGGGAGGCGAAGACCACCCCGGCCAGGCCGGCCCAGGTGGCCCCCAGGGCGAAGGCGGTGAGTTTGGCCCGGGTGCGGTTGATGCCCATGGCCTGGCAGGCCACCTCGTCCTCCCGGAGAGCCAGCCAGGCCCGGCCCAGGCGGGAGTTCTCCAGGCGGAAGACGGCGATTATGGTCAAAAT
>JAITBV010000154.1 GCA_031283395.1 Candidatus Adiutrix sp. | reverse complement strand
ATCATGACGGCCTTGGAAACGCCGTCACCGGAAGAAAGGCTCAGATAAATGGCCAAGCAGACCAGCCAGTTACAGCCGACACCCCGCCAAAAGGCGACATCAAAGGACATGGCGCACTTTACGTTGGCCAAGTTCACCACCGCCGCGGCCCCGGCCGCCCCCGGACCGCCGGGCATGAAGAGCCCGGTGAGGTGGCCCAGAAAAAAGGCCATGAAAACCGAGCCGACCAGGTTGCCGAAATAAGAGATGAACCAGTTTTTAAGCATGCCGCCGAGATCGGTGGTCTTGTGCATGACGGCCGCCGGGCCATACATGCAGTTGCCGGTGAAGAGGTCGGCCCCGGCCACCACGACGCACAACAGGCCAAGGGGGAAGACCCCGGCGAAGACCACGCGGGTCAGGTTGCCCCATATTTCCGGTTTCATGCCGGCGCTCGCCACATGGGCCAGAAGGCTTCCGAAGCCGATGTAGGCCCCGGCCAGAAAGGCCAGGATAATGGCCGGGACAAGGGCCACCTTGGGTTTGTTGCCGCCGATGGTGCAGACGGTCTGGATGATTTCAGCCGAAGTTTTGAACGTACTCATTAATTCCTCCTGTGATCAAACGTTGTTAGGCGGGGATAAAACTCCCGGGCTTTGGCTTTCCTAAGGTCGAGCCGCATCTGGCCGGAAGGCAAAAATTTGGATAAAAATCATTGCCCACCTTATCACAAAACGCGGCCCTTGTCCACTACCCGGCGCCCCGGGATAGGATGGAATATATGCTTGACTTATTTGAAAAAAATAAATTATACTCCTTGACTCCAAGGGACTAAAATATGCGGAGGATGCCGAACGGGCGCCCGGGACCGGGAGGTCAAGGCTGACTGGCCCGGGGCCTCGGATCGACGAGGCGCTGAAGGGCAAAATGTTTATCCTTAAACCTTACTTAAAAGGAGAATCGCATGGCTGTGCTTGATACCTGGAAAGGTTCCGGCAAACCGGAAGGCGTAAGGGCCTTTATGGGCTGGGACGGGGTTTGGATTTCCGATGATGGCATTGACGGGCTGGACATGCTGCGGGCCTATATGGCCAGAGCGGCCTCCGAATCCTGCGGCCAGTGTTTTCCCTGCCGCAACGGTCTAAAAAAAATAAGCGCCATTCTGGAGCGCCTTTGCCAGGGCGAGGATTATCCCAAGGCGGCCGGACGCCTGGAGGAACTGGCCAGGATGGTGGCCGGCAGCGCCCGCTGCGATCTGGGACAGACCGCGCCCCAGCCCCTGTTGGATATCCTGGCGACCAAACCTGAGCTGATAAAAGCCAGGCGCACCGAGGCCGGAAACTATGTCGGCGCCGTGACCGCCCCGTGCGTGAACGCCTGCCCCAGCCACGTCAATATTCCGGACTACCTGGAAAAGATACGTTATCGCCAGTTCGGCCAGGCCCTGGACCGGGTGATGGGCGATTGCCCGCTGCCCGGGACCATCGGGCGGGTCTGCGTCCGCCCTTGCGAAAGCGCCTGCAAACGCGGGCTGGTGGACGCCCCCCTGGCCATCAAGCATTTGAAGCGCTTTCTGGCGGATGAGGATATCGCCAAACGTCCCCGGCTGACCCACAAGAAAGCCCCCTTAGGCACGAAAAAAGTGGCGGTGGTCGGTGCCGGCCCGGCCGGTTTGTCCTGCGCCTATTACCTGGCCAAACGCGGGTTCGGGGTGACTATTTTTGAAGCCCAGGAAGCGCCGGGCGGCATGGCCAAATACGGCATTCCCGATTACCGCCTGCCGGCCCCTATCATGGCCCGCGAGGCCGAAGTGGTGGAGGCCGAGGGCGTGGAGATAAAATACGGCGTGAGCATCGGCCGGGACCTGACCCTGAAAGACCTGGAATCGCGGGGTTTCGAGGCGGTCTTCCTGGCTCCCGGCGCGCCCGGCTTTTCCAAGATGAAAGCCGAAGGCGAAGACGAGGGTTATGAAGGCTTCATTGCCGGCGTCCGGTTTCTGGCCGAAGCGGCCAGGGGCCGGAAGGTGGTTTCAGGGGAACGGGTGGCCGTCATCGGCGGGGGCAACGTGGCCATGGACTGCGTGCGGACCGCCTTAAGGCAGGGCTTCAAGGATGTCCAGCTGCTCTATCGCCGGACCTTGAAGGAAATGCCGGCCGACCACCAGGAAATAGAAGAAGCCCAGGAAGAGGGCGTCGTCTTCAATTATCTGGTGGCCCCGGTGAAAATTTTGGCCGAAAACCATAAGGTCACCGGGCTTCTGTGCCAAAAGATGGAACTGGGCGAACCGGACGCCTCCGGGCGCCGCAGCCCGGTGCCGGTCAAGGACGGAGAGTTTGTCCTGCCCTGCGACGTGGTCATTCCGGCCATAGGCCAGGCCGTGGAAGTGGAACTGGTGCTGAAGGGGGCCGGCGGCGGCCTGGACAAGTGGAAAAATCTGGCCGCCGACGCCATAACCGGACAGGTGGACGGCCTGGAAGGCATTTTCGGCGGCGGCGACTGCGCCACCGGCCCCAGCACCCTCATAGCGGCCCTGGCCGCGGGCAAGAGGGCGGCCGCCCATTTGGCCGATCATCTTGAAGGCCGGGCCGAAGGGGCGACCGGCCAGGAAAAGCTGGAACTGCTGATCGGCAAGATCGGCGTTCTGGATCAAGCGAAAGCCAAGCCCTATCAGGGTTTTACCAAAAAAATGCCCATGCCGATCATGGACCCTCACGAAAGGATCAAGAGTTTCAAGGAAGTGGAAACCGGGGTCAAAGCGCCCGAGGCCGTGCGGGAAGCCGAACGCTGCCTGCGCTGCTTCCGGGTGGCCCTGGCCGCCTTCTGAAAGCCGAAAAGATCGCATGGAACAATATATCGAGATAAACACCCGCCATATTGAGGCGTGCCGGGGGCTTTTTCCCCGGTATTCAATTTGGATTAAGGAGCGGAAATGCCCGTTTTGACTATCAATGGACAAGCGGTTCAATTTGAACCAGGCCAAACCATTCTGGCCGCGGCGACCGCGGCCGGAATAAAGATCCCCACCCTCTGCTGGCTGCCGAAAACCGGCCACAACAACGTCTGCCGCCTCTGTTCGGTGGCCGTCAAGGGCGCGGACACCCTTTTGGCCGCCTGCGCCACCCCGGCCAATGAAGACATGACGGTGGAGACGGATACGCCCGAAGTCAGGGCAGTCCGCCGGGAAATACTGAGTCTGCTAATTGCCGAGGGCCGGCACGACTGTTATTTGCGCAAACTGCCGGAAAACATGTGGCCCGCTTATCAAAAGGCGGCCATGGGCCGCCCGCACCGCGAACATCCCTGCCCCGGGGACGGCGCTTGCCGCCTGCAGGAGCTGACCGTGGAATACGGGGTGCATGTCAAAGACCTGGAACCGGAAGGAAGCGGGGAATATCCCCTGGACAACTTCCACCCCATGATCACCCGCGATTTTTCCAAATGCGTCCAGTGCGGGCGCTGCGCCTCTGTTTGCGCCAACATTCAGGTCAACGACGCCATTCCCCCCCAGTTCGGCCGCCGGGCGGAAAAAGCCCACTGGTTTCCGGCGGTGGATTATGACAACTGCACCCACTGCGGCGAATGCCTGCAGACGTGTCCCACCGGGGCCCTGTCGGCCAAAAAGGCCTGGGGGCTGGTGGCCAGGGATGACAAGCTGGAAAAAGCGCGCACGACCTGCCCCTATTGCGGGGTGGGCTGCCAGCAGGAACTGGCGGTCAAGGACGGACGCATAGTTTACGTCAACGGCGTGGAAGAGGCCGAGCCCAACCGCGGCTCGCTCTGCGTCAAGGGGCGTTTCGGCTATGATTTCATCCATAGCCCGGAACGCCTGACCGACCCCTTGATCCGCCAGGCCGACGGCAGCTTCAAAAAAGCCTCCTGGGACGAAGCCCTGGATCTCATAGCCGAAAAATTCGGGCAGGCCATCAAAACCCACGGCCCCGGTTCCGTGGCCGGGGTTTCCTGCGCCCGCAGCATCAACGAAGACAGCTACCAGATGCAAAAACTCTTCCGCGCGGTGTTCAAGACCAATAACATTGACCACTGCGCCCGAACCTGACACGCTCCCACTGTGGCGGGTCTCGCCACAACGTTCGGTTCCGGAGCCATGACCAACAGCTTTGCTCACCTGGAGCAGGCTAAAATGATATTCCTCATCGGTTCAAACACGACCGAAGCCCACCCGGTGGCCGGCTCAATGATAAAAAGAGCCGTCCGCAACGGCTGCCGTCTTATTGTGGCCGACCCCCGGCGGTTCAGCCTCGCCAGGCATGCCGAGCGCCACCTGCCCCTGAAGGTCGGCTCGGATGTCGCCCTTTTGAACGGCCTGATGCGGGTGCTCATCACCGAGGATATTTACGATAAGGATTATGTCGCCAAAAACACCGAAGACTTCGAGGCGCTTCGGGAAGCGGTGATGGATTATACCCCGGAAAAGGCCGGGAGCATCTGCGGGATCCCGGCGGAGGAGATCGTCGCCACCGCCCGCGACCTGGCCTCGGTCAAACCGGTCATGCTGATTTATACCCTGGGCATAACGGAGCACACCTGCGGGGTCAACAACGTCATGTCCTGCGCCAACCTCCAGATGCTTTTGGGCAACGTGGGCTTCCCCCTCGGGGGGGTCAACCCCTTACGCGGCCAGAACAACGTTCAGGGAGCCTGCGACATGGGGGCTCTGCCCAATGTCTACACCAGCTATCAGCAGGTGACCAACCCCGAGGCCAGGGCCAAGTTTGAAAAGTTCTGGGAAGTCGAAGGCCTGGACGACAAGATCGGCCTGATGATGCCGGCCATGATGGACGGCTTGAAAAGCAAGGCTGTCCGTTGTTTCTACGTCTTCGGCGAAAATCTGGCCAACACCGAGCCTGATATCCACCATGTGGAAAGCTGCCTTGAGGCGGCCGAATTCCTGGTGGTGCAGGATATCTTCCACAACGAAACCACCAGGTTCGCCCATGTCATCCTGCCGACGGCCGCCTGGAGCGAAAACGACGGCACTTATGCCAACAGCGAACGCCGCATAAACCGCATCCGCGCGGTCAGCCCGGCTCCCGGCCAGTCCCGGCCAAGTTGGTGGGTCTTCAAGCAACTGGCCGCCCGGTTCGGGCAAAACTGGGCCTCCGATTCCGCCAGGGAGCTTTGGGATAACGAAATCTCGGTCCTCTCGCCCAACCTGTTCGGCATAAAATATGCCCGCATCGAAGGCGACGGCCTGCAGTGGCCCTGTCCCAGCGAAGACCACCCCGGCACCCGCGTTATGCACACTGAAGGCAAATTCACCCGGGGCAAGGGGCTGTTCAAGCCTTCCAAGTGGACTCCGCCGGCGGAAGTGGCCGACGAGGAATATCCGCTGGTCCTGAGCACCGGCCGCCGTCTGTATCACTATCACACCAGGACCCAGACCGGACGCTGCGCCGGCCTCAATGAACTGCTGGGCCGGGAGACCGCCGACATCTCCATTGAAGACGCCGAAGCTCTCGGCATCCGCAACGGGGAATTGATACGCGTTTCCTCCCGCCGGGGCTCGGTCAAGGTGACGGCCAAAGTCACTGACGAAATACAAAAGGGCCTGGTTTGGATGGCCTTCCACTTCCGGGAAAACAACGCCAACTGGCTGACCAACCCGGTTTTCGACCCGATCAGCAAAACGGCGGAATACAAGGCCTGCGCCGTCAAAATTGAAAAATTGCCGGTCCACGAGGCGACCGAAGGCTTCCCCGCCTGATATGGCCGGCCCCGGGATCAGCTTTGGCCGATCCCGGGGCCGGCCGGGGCCATAAGGCTGAAACCGGCCCGATGCGCCTCTTCGGCGGTGTTGAGATTGGAAAAAAGGCCGGGGACGGCCCCGGCCTCGCCCGGGGCGGGGCACTCGCAAAAAACCGTCTTCATCCGGTCCAGGTTTTCCCGCACGGCCGAGCGGCCTTCGTCCAGCCCCCGGGCCAGGACCGGGGCGGCGCCCGGGCCGTAAAAGGCGTAAAGGGGCTCCAGGCGCCCGCCGTGGCGCGGCAGGGCGGCCAGGGCCCCGGCGTCATCCATTAGCTCTTTCAGCCGCTCCACTGTTTTCCAGTCAATGACCGGCATATCGCAGGCCAGGACAAAGACCGGCCGCTCCGGCCAAAAGGCCAGGGCGGTCAGAATGGCCCCCACGGGGCCGGCTCCGGGACGCAGATCCTCCACTTGAGTGAAAGGTCTAAGATCGGTGAAGGGGGCCAGCTTGCGCCGGTCGTCGGCCACCAGGGCGACCTCGCCGAAACGCCCGGCCAGTTCCCCGGCCAGGACTGACAATAACCTCTGCCCGGCCCCGTTCACCAGGTAAAGGGCCTTATCCGCGCCCATGCGCCGGCTGCGGCCCCCGCAGATGACGGCCGCGCCGCAATTCTTAAGATCAACGCCCCTTTTTTCAAATTAAGGCAAAAAAAACGGTCTGTCAAGAATTCGGTTGAGCCGCAACAAGCCAGCCAGGGCGCAAAGCAAAAGGGGAAGGGAGCTATGGAAAACAGTTGGGTCACGCGGCGGATCATAAGGATCAACGCCAACGGAAGCCAGGTCGTCGACGACCGGCTGCTGAGGGAAGAGACATATTCCATATTCCGAGGGGAGGAAAAGGTCGCCGCCCTGAACTGCCTGCCTCTGTTCCTGGAACAATTGGCCGTCGGGCATCTGTTTTCCCGGGATATGCTGAGGGACCGCGGGGACATAGCGCGGATCAGGACGGATACGGTCTCGCGCGCCGTCCAGGTCGACTTAAGGACGCGGCCGGCGGAAAAACAGCGGGAACCCGGCGAGGAGATCACTTTGACGGTGGAGAATATCCACCGCCTGCAGGAGAGCTTCAACGAGCGCTGCGACTTGTTCCGCCAAACCGGGGCCGCCCACGGTTGCGCCCTGGCCGAGCCGGGCGGGATAACGATATTTATGGAGGATGTGGCCCGCCACAACGCCCTGGACAAGGTGATCGGAGAGATGGTCCTGGCCGGCCTATCCCCGGCGGGCAAAGCGCTCATTTTCAGCGGCCGCCTGGCCCTTGACATGCTGGAGAAAGCGAGCCGCGGCGGCGTTAAGCTGCTCATAGCGCCCGGCGCCCCTTCCTCGGCGGCGGTGGAACATGCCGAACGGGACGGGTTGACTTTGCTGGGCTTTGTCCGGCGGGACAACGTCAACATCTATACGCACCCCCGCCGGGTGTCTTATTCGCAAAGCCCTTGAAATACTATTGACCCTGTGGCAGAATTGGCCGATATTGTCAAGAGGGAGTTGGGTTAAGGCTCATGTCAAAATACAGGTTCGAGACGATCCAGATCCATGCGGGGCAGGAATCGCCCGACCCCGCCACCGATGCCCGCGCTGTGCCCATTTACGCGACGACCTCCTATGTGTTCAGGGATTCCGCCACGGCCGCGGGACGTTTCGCGCTCACGGAAGCCGGAAATATTTACACGCGCCTGATGAACCCGACCTCCGAGGTGTTGGAAAAGCGCATGGCGGCGCTGGAAGGCGGGGCGGCGGCCCTGGCTTTGGCCTCCGGGGCGGCGGCCGTCACCTACGCCGTAAAGAACATAGCCGTGACCGGCGACCATATCGTGGCCGCCTCGAACCTCTATGGCGGAACCTATAACCTTTTTGCCAACAGCCTGCCGGAACACGGGATAGAAACCACGTTCGTCGATCCGTCCGACCCCGCGAACTTCGGGAGCGCCATCCGCCAAAACACAAAACTGCTTTTTGCCGAAACGCTCGGCAACCCCAACTCGGACCTTACCGATTTGCGGGCGGCGGCGGATATCGCCCATAAGCATGGTATCCCGTTCATCGTGGACAGCACCTTCGCCACGCCTTACCTTCTGCGCCCGATCGAATACGGCGCGGATATCGTTGTCCATTCGGCAACCAAATTCATCGGGGGCCACGGCACGGCCCTGGGCGGCGTCATAGTGGACGCCGGAACCTTTGACTGGGCGGGAAATGATAAATTCCCCGGCCTGTCCAGGCCGAACCCCTCCTATCACGGCGTCGTGTTTTCCGATGCGGCCAAAAACCTGGCTTATATTGTCAAAATGCGCACAACGCTGCTGCGGGACCAAGGCGCGGCCATTTCGCCTTTCAACTCGTTCCTTTTGCTGCAAGGCTTGGAAACACTGTCCCTGCGGGTCGAGCGCCATGTTCAGAACGCGCTGAAAGTCGTGGATTTTCTGAAAGGCCATCCCCAGGTCGAACGGGTCAATCACCCGTCATTGAAAACCGGACGCGCGAAGGAACTCTACGACGAATATTTTCCAAATGGAGCGGGTTCCATCTTCACGTTCGGGATCAAAGGGGGGGCGGATACGGCGCGCCGGTTTACGGAAAATTTGACCTTGTTTTCGCTTTTGGCCAATGTGGCGGATGTAAAATCACTGGTGATCCATCCCGCCTCCACCACGCACTCGCAGTTGAGCGCGGACGAACTATCCGCGGCGGGCATAAAGCCGAACTCCATCCGCCTTTCCATCGGAACCGAGCATATCGACGACATCCTCAGCGATTTGGACCAAAGCTTCCGTTCAGTCAGACAGCCCAGAATATCATAGTCACCGCCGCCGCGACTCGCCCCCCGCCGCCGGCGCGCATTCCTTCACTTCCCCCTTCAGGACTTCCAGGCCGTGGCCGAGGCTGCCCAGAATACAGGACAGGTTTTCCTCCACCGCCTTCGGGCTGCCCGGCAGGTTGACGATCAGGGTTTCGCCGCGAAGGCCGGCCACGGCGCGGCTGAGCATGGCGCGGGGGGTCGTTTTAAGGCTATGAAACAGCATGGCCTGGACAATGCCGCCGGCCTGGCGCTCGATCACCCGGAGGGTCGCCTCAGGCGTGCGGTCCCGGCGGGAAAAGCCGGTGCCTCCCGTGGTGATGATCAGGTCGGCCAGACCTTCATCGCACATGGCGCTCAAGGTCTCCGCCAATTGGTCCTCATCATCCGGCAGGACGCGATACGCCGTAACCGCATATCCGCCCTCCTCAAGGAGGCGTTTGGCCGCCTCCCCGCTTTTGTCCTCCCTTAAGCCGGCGGCTCCCTGGTCGCTGACGGTTATGACGGCTGCCTTCAGCATGGCGCCTCCCCTTCCCGCGGCGTCGACGCCACCGCCAGGTCATCTCCCACCCGCACCGGGCCGCCTCGGAGAACGCGCGCGAACACACCCTCCCGGGGCATGATGCAGTCCCCCATCCGTTGAAATATCTGGCAGGGCGAATGGCATTCCTTGCCGATAATCGTCATTTCCAGGAGCGCCTCTCCGCATTTCAGGCGGGTCCCCACCGGCAGGCTTTTTAAATCCAGGCTCTCCACGACCAGGTTCTCTCCGAAGTCGCCGTCCTCCACCTCGGCGCCCTTTTCCCGAAACGCCTGTATCTTGTCGTGGGACAAAAGGCTCACCTGGCGGGGCCCGGGCCCGGCGTGGGCATCACCTTTAAGGCCGTGGTCTTCCACCAGGAGCGCGGCCCCCAGGTTTTTCTTGGGCGTTCCCTTTTGCCCGCTTAAGCAGACCGCCATAATCCTTCCCATGCTTATCCTCCTATCCGCGACATAAGACCAGCCTCTTCCTCGTATTCGCCGGAAGGCCCATGAAACCGGTGTCCCGAGGGCTTTTCCAGGATAGCGCTTTTGATCAGGCCGACCAGTTCATCCTCCGGGATCTCCCGTTGGTAAAGGGGCCGCAGATCCAGCCCGCTCTGGAAATTAAGGCAGGTCTTCAGATAGCCCGCCGAGGTCACCCGCACCCGGTTGCAGCGCTCGCAAAACCGGTGGCTCAGCGCGCTTATGAACCCGATCTTCCCCCGGAACCCGGGCAGGTCGTAATAGACGGCGGGGCCGTTGCCGAAACGGCCGGGACGGGGCGTCAGCGGCCCGAAGCGCTCGGCTAGCCGGGCCGCTATTTTCTTCTGCGGGACCGGGGTATATTGCTTCCCGAGACCCACCGGCATCACTTCGATGAACCGGACGGCGATATCCATTTCCCGGGCCAGCCGGGCCACGCCCTCAAGTTCCCCGGCATTCAGTTCCGCTATGGCCACGCAGTTTATCTTGAGGTTTGTAAATCCCCGGTCCAGGGCGGCCTGGATCCCGGCCAGGGCATCCTTCAGCCGGTCGGTGCGGGTCACCGCCTTGTAGACCGCGGCGTCATGGCTGTTGAGGTTGATGTTCAGACTGTCGATCTCGCCCGGGCCCAATTCCTTCAGCAGTTTGGACAAAAGAACGCCGTTGGTGGTCAGCGTGACGTTTTCAATGCCCTTAAGCTTTTTGACAGCCCGCAGGATATCCGCGATATCCTCACGCGCAAGGGGCTCGCCGCCCGTGATCTTGAGCTTTCGGATGCCTAAGGCGGCCAGCGCCGCGCAGGTCCGCATGATCTGCCCGAAGGCCGGTTCCTCGGAAGCGTCTTCCCCGTTCTCCGGCCGGCAGTAAACGCAGCGAAGGTTGCAGCGGTCCGTCACCGAAATCCGCGCGTAGTCGATAAGCCTTCCATACTGGTCGATCATTTTCCCGTTGTCTTTCTGATATGGCTTTCCACCAGTTCGCCCAGCCGCGTTATGTCGTCCGGGTGGCAGACCGGCACGCCGCCCAGGCGGATCGGCAGGTCGGTGGCCAGGGCGAGCAGCGTTTCCGGGGCGCAGACGGGCGCGGTCGACACCGCCTGGCGCACCACTTCTATTTTAGGGTGGCCGGAGTGCTTGAAGCCTTCCAGGAATATAAGGTCCAAGCCGCCAAGATGGCCGGCCAGTTCCTTTTCATCCACGCCGCCCCCTACCCGCACCAGCATGGATCTGGCCTCGGAAAAAATTCCAACGCCCGCGGCGCCGGCAGTCATAAGGCGGTGGGTATCCGTCCCTTCCACGTCCGGGCTGAAATCGTGCCCGTCATGCTTGATGACCCCGCACCTGAATCCCCGCTCCGAAAGGCGGGGGATCAGCCTTTCGATAAGCGTGGTCTTGCCGGAGTTTTTGACCCCGCTCACCGCCAGGACGGCGGGGCCGGGGCCCGGACCGGTGGACCGGCCCCCGGCCCTGAAATGGCCGCTCCGGCCGCCGGCCTTCTCCATTAGCCGAACCCCGCCGATCTCCATGGTTTTATCCATGGACTTGCACATATCGTATATGGTCAGAAGCCCGATGCTGGCTCCGGTCAGGGCTTCCATTTCCACGCCGGTCCGGCCGCCGACCTTCACCGTGCAGGTCAGGTGTATCAGTCGGCCGGGCCGGTCTATTTCGAATTCGACGGCGCAGTTGTCGATGTTCAGCGGATGGCACAGGGGGATCAG
>JAITBV010000045.1 GCA_031283395.1 Candidatus Adiutrix sp. | reverse complement strand
CGCCATTTTGAACCGTCTGCCTTATCACAAAGAGTGACGCCCATGACTGAAACCGACCCGGACGCCGGCCGGACCAACCGACTGACCGCCCGCTTGATCCTCCCGGGCCTGACCCTGTTATTTCTGGCCTTCTGGGCCGGACTCCTGACCCTCCTGGGAAGGACCCTCGATCAACTGCTTCCGGCCGCCCTGGCCCTAGACCCGGCCGTCCTTCTTCTCTGGCTGACCCTGGGGCCCATGACCATCCACCTGGCCCAGGCCCCCTTTTACCGGCCCCGGAAACCATCCGGCCCGCCCGTCTTCCTCGGCCTGGCGGAACCCCCTCTCGTCTTCCTGCCCTTCTCCGGTCCCGGCCGCCTGAAAACCGGCCCGGCCTTTTTCGCGGCGGCCGGGCCGGAAGATCAGGCCCGGATCCTGGCCGCGGCCGAGGCCCATTTGGCCCACGGCGGCCGGGTCGGCCGCCTTAGCCTTTTGATGGCGGACCGCAGCCCCCTGGACCTGGCTATCCGCGCCCTTTGGCGGGGGCCCTGGCCCCTGGCCGCCCCGGCCTGGCTGCTTCATCTCCTGACCAGTCCCACCCGGCAGTTGATGCGCTTCTGGGGCTTCATTGTTTTCAAGGCCGTTCAGGCCTGGGCCGACCCCGGGCCGATGGAATACCTGACCATCTACAAACGCCGGCTGGCCCTGGACCTCTGGCGGAGGAGCCGAAAGGATCCGCCGGAAGCTGACGAGGATGGCCAGATCCGCCGCCTGGCCCGGCTGCGGGCCGATCTGGCCCGCATTTACAATGACGCGCATTACGGCGCCCAGGTCGGCGAACCCTGGCCCGAGGCCGGGGCGGACCACGCCGCCTCCGGCAGACCCGGGGAAGTCTGGCTTGACCCGCGCTACCGGGGGGTGTTTTCCGATCTGCCCGTCACCCTCTACGCTCCGACCCCGGAGGGACTATACGCCGCCGGCCGGCCTGAAAAAAACCTGGGCCTCTTCTACCCCCCGGAACTGGCCCCGGAGGCGGAAGCCGCGGCCTTCCTCGCCGCGGAAGGAGAATTTTTGGCCGGCCTTTTGGCTGACCAGGGGGAAACCGGCCTGGTCTGGCTGGACGGCCGCTTCCGACCCGCCTGGGACCTCGCGGGAGATTTGGAGGACCTGGAAGACCGCTACGACCGGATAATGAAACGGATCTTCATCCACCATGCCCGCGGCCGGGCCGCCCACCTGGCTGCGGCCGAAGCCCTGGGCCGGGGCTGGGCGGAGGCCCTGCGGGACTGGGGCGCCCTTTTGTGGCTGGCTGAACACGGCCGCCGGGCCCTGGCCCGGGCCCGGGAGGATCTGCTGTCAGCCCGGAAGCCGGGAAGATTTTTCCCCCGGCCGGCCAAGACCTCGGCCTTTGGCTTTTTCCCCCAGTCGGCTACTGAAAAATGCCCCGCCGACGCGCGGCCGGAACTTTTTCCGGTCTCTTTTCCCGGGGCGGCCGCGGAAAATTTTTACACTGTCTGGGCCGATATCCGGAACCGCCTGGCCGGTTTGGGCCGGCCGGTCCCCGCGGACCTGGACCCGCCCGCCAAGTCGAACTGGCCCGGGTGGCGGTCGGAGTGGCTCCAGGCCTGGGCCCGGCTGGACCAGGCCCTGGCCCAACTCCGGGATATGGCCCTGGCCGGCCTTCTGACCGCGGAAGA
Organism: Candidatus Adiutrix sp.; assembly: GCA_031283395.1. Next base: position 3,367 of record JAITBV010000045.1, on the reverse strand, counting down.
ACAGGTGGCCGGGGGTCACGGCGGACCAGCCCACGCCGCCCCCAGCGCGCCTGTCACGGCCGACCTTCCCGACCCGCCGGCCAAACCCCGGCCGTCCCGGGTCTATTATCCCTCCGCCCGCTTCAAGGTGGGGCCGGTCAGTTCCGCCCTGGCCGCCCTGACCCTGGCCCTTTTGGTCTGGCAGGGCCGGACCCAGGGCTTGAGCCAGGTGACCATCTACAACGGTCTCCCCGCGGCCGTGACCGTGACCGCGAACGGCCAGGCCATGACCCTGCCCCCCTTCGGGCACCGGGCCATCCGGCTCCGGCCCGGGGGCGAATATGAGTTCATGGCCGTCTCCGAAGGCCGGGACCTGGAAAAATTCCGGCAGCGCCTGGCCCCTCGGCCGGCCAGGGAAATATACAACGTGGCCGGGGCCGCCCCCCTCATGGAATGGTGGTTTCCCCGGGCCGAGGCGCCCGGCGGAAGTTATGAATCCTTTCTGGGCCGGCCCCGCTGGCTGGTCACCCGGGCCACGATGCTGTTCAGGGTCCCCCACGACGACCGGCGGGCCCTGGTCCTGTCCGGCTACGGCGACGCCGACCCGGCGGACCTGTTGGGCCCCTTTCACGATCCGGACGAACAGGCCGAACTGGCCCGGCTCCACGCCCGCCACACCCCCACGGGCGATCCCCGCTTCGAGGCCTGGCTGGAATTCCTGCCCCCGGAGGAGCGCGGAGCCCTGCGCCGGGAACGCTGGCCCTCAAATCCGGCCGGGACGGACGGCGCGACGGACCCTCTTGAACTCATGGTCACGGTGGAGGAAGAACTTACGGCCCTCCAAAACGAGGACCCGGATTGAATTGCCTCCGGGATTGTGCTAGCATGGGAACTTCGCCAATCGGACTTCGCCTTCAGGAAGCCCTGAAAACAGCGCCCCGGGTGATCCGCCCCCGTCAATGCCGGCCGTCATGAGGTCTTATGCTCCCTAACCATCCCAAGTCATTTCAGGAAGTGGTGCTGGCCCTTTCCCACTTCTGGGCCGAGCGCGGCTGCCTGGTCCTTTCGCCCTACGACATGGAAGTCGGCGCCGGGACCTTCCATCCGGCCACCACTTTGCGCTGCCTCGGCCCCGAGCCCTGGCGGACGGCCTATGTCCAGCCCTCCCGCCGGCCCACCGACGGGCGCTACGGGGAAAACCCCAACCGTCTACAGCACTATTACCAATTCCAGGTCATCCTCAAGCCCTCGCCCCTGGAGGCCCAGGAACTCTATATCGACAGCCTCAAGACCCTGGGCATAGACCCCCTGAACCACGACATCCGCTTCGTGGAGGACGATTGGGAATCCCCCACCCTGGGAGCCTGGGGCATAGGCTGGGAGGTCTGGCTCGACGGCATGGAAGTGACCCAGTTCACCTACTTCCAGCAGGTCGGCGGCTTTGACCTGGCCCCGATCTCCGTGGAATACACCTACGGCATCGAGCGCCTGGCGATGTATCTCCAGGGCGTGGACAATGTCTACGACCTGGACTGGAACGGACACGTCCGCTACGGCGACGTGCACCACCAGGGCGAAGTCGAATACTCCAAGCACAACTTCGAGCACGCCGACATACCCATGCTCTTCAAACTTTTCGACACCTACGAGGAAGAATCGCGGCGCCTGACCGAGCTTGGCCTGGTGCTGCCGGGCTACGACTACTGCCTGAAGTGTTCGCACACCTTCAACCTCCTGGAAGCCCGGGGAGCCATTTCCGTGGCCGAACGCACCCGTTTCATCGGGCGGGTGCGGGCCCTGGCCCGGGAGACGGCCCGGCTTTACGTGGAGCAGAGACAGGCCATGGGGCACCCCCTCATGGGCCGTTGGGAGAACGGGCTGTGAGCGGCGGCAAAAACTTCATTTTAGAGCTGGGCGTGGAAGAGATCCCGGCCGGTTATTTCGCCCCGGCCATAAAGTTTCTGGAAGAACGGCTGCCCCGGGTCCTCACCGAGGCCCACCTGCCCTTTGAACGCTTCAAGATCTGGGGCGCGCCCAGGCGGCTGGCCTTCGGACTCTGGGGCGTGACCCCCCACCAGCCGGACATAGAAGAGGAAATCGTGGGGCCGCCCCTGTCCGCGGCCTACGACTCCAACGGCAACCCCACCCGGGCGGCCACCGGCTTCGCCGGCGGACAGGGCGTGCCGGTGAGCGATCTGAAAACCGTGGCCACGCCCAAGGGCCAATACCTGGCGGTGAAAAAAAACGTCAAGGGCCGGCCCGCGGACGCCATCCTGGCCGAGACCCTGCCCGACCTCCTGGCCTCCCTGCCCTTCCCCAAAACCATGCGCTGGGGCACGGGAGAACATTCCTTCGTCCGGCCGGTGCACTGGCTCCTGGCCGTGCTGGACGGGGAAGTGCTGCCCATAAGCTTCAAGGGGGCCACGGCCGACCGGGTCAGCTACGGCCACCGCTTCCTCCACCCCGAAGTGGTGATCATCACCTCGCCCGACGAATATGAGAGCCAACTGGCCGAGGCCCATGTCCAGGTCGATTTTGAAACACGCCGCGATCTGGTGCGCCAGGAGATCGAACGGGCGGTCCGGGAACATAACGTGGATCTCCGCCTGGTGAAAGACGAGGAACTGGTGGAGGAAGTGGCCAACCTCCTGGAAGAGCCGGTGGCCATCCTGGGCCACTTCGACTTCCACTTCCTGGACCTGCCCCTGGCGGTGGCCATCTCGGCCATGAAGGATCACCAGCGCTATTTCGCCATCACCGATTCCAAGGGCCGCCTGGCGCCCTATTTCGTCGCCGTCAACAACACCCGGGCCCGGGACATGGACGTGGTGCGCAAGGGCCACGAACGGGTACTCAGGGCCCGCCTGGACGATGCCCGTTTCTACTACAATGAAGACCGCAAGGCGCGGCTGGAAGAGCGCATCGAGGCCCTCAAGGGCGTGGTCTTCCACAAACTCATGGGCACGAGCTGGGAAAAGGTCGAGCGTTTCAAAGCCCTGGCCCTGGGGCTGGCCGACCAGGCCGGGCCCAGCCTCAAGCCCAAGCTGGAACGGGCCGCGGATCTCTGCAAGTGCGACCTGGTCACCGGCGTGGTCCAGGAATTCCCCACCCTCCAGGGCCTCATGGGCCGGGAATACGCCTTGAAAGACGGCGAGGACCAGGAAGTGGCCGAGGCCATCATGGAACACTATCTGCCCAACCGGGCCGGAGGGGACCTGCCCGCTTCCTCCCTGGGGGCCATCCTGAGCGTGGCCGACAAGCTCGACACCATCTGCGGCTGCTTCGCCGTGGGCCTCATTCCCACCGGGGCGGCCGACCCCTTCGCCCTCCGGCGCGGGGCCCTGGGCATCATCAACATTTTTCTGGACCGGGGCTGGACCGGCCTGGA
>JAITBV010000202.1 GCA_031283395.1 Candidatus Adiutrix sp. | reverse complement strand
GAGATCGACCAGGCCATAGATCGCTATCCCCACCTGATGAGCTTCCTCAAACAGCCCTTCGATCAATCTGTGGACCTGGGCGAATCCCGGGCCGCCCTTATTTCCGTGGCCAGCTGATTCTCAGCTACATTCGATTGGAATCAATCGCCGCCTTGGCAATTCAGTGCAGGATGCGGAACTGGGTCAACTGGACGTAGGATATAGCCTCGGCGCCCAGGGCCTCGTTGGCCGCCTGGCGCAGTTCCTGGCGCAGGGCGCGCTGTATTCCGCCGTTGGTGACCACCTGGCCGCCCTTGTTCCGGGTGAGGCGGAAAATGACTTCCCGGACCGACGGCAGGTTGGCCTCGATCAGTTCCCGGTCCGAAATATCGTTGTAATAAAGCACCGCCGACATTTCCACAATGACTTCGGGCTCGCCGGCGAAGTTGATGTAGAAGGGCTTGAGGGGCACTTCCCCCGGCTCCGGCTCCCGGGGGGGCACGGTCGGGTCTATGACCAGGACCTCCGGCGGGGGCGGCGGCGTGTGGATGAAAAGCCGATGGATGACAAAACCCAGGCCGACCAGAACCACCAGGGCCGGCAGAACCAGGATCAGAAGCTTGGCCAGGGGGATCCGGTGGTGGTGGGCCTCAGCCTCCGGCGGAGGCGGCTCCGGGGCCGGTGCCGGGGCGGCCGGTTCCTGGGCCGGCGGGGGGGGCTCCGGGGCCGGGGCGGCCGGTTCATCCTCGGGGTCGACCGCGGCGACCAGGTCGTCCAGGTCGATGCCTTCAATGTCCAGTTCCACCTTCTGGGGGAGCGGGGCGGCGGGTCCGGAATCCGGAGAATCGCCTTCCGGGGCGTCCTTGTCCGCCGGAGTTGGAGCTTTCGGGGCGGCCGGAGGCGGCGGGACGAAGCCCACCCCGTGGCCGGCGTTCTCGCCCAAGAAGGCGTCAAAGGAGCCGGGCGCCGGGGGGGGCGGGAGCTTGGGAGGCGCGGCCGGGGGTTTTGGGGCTTCGGCCTGGGCTTTGGCCTGGGGTTCGGGCTCGGGCTCGGGAGCGGGGGCCGCATTGGGAAGGCCGTCCCCCAAGCCGTCCGTTAAACCGTCCAGGAAGGCCCCGGGGGCCTCTTCATCGAAATCATCCTCCTCCATCGGGGCGGGCCGGCTGGGGGGGGCTTTTTCAGGCGGAGCCTGCTCTTCGGGCGGAGCCGGTTCTTCAGATGGAGCCGGCTCTTCGGGCTGGACCTGTTTTTCCGGTTGGGCCGGCTTGGCCGGTTGCGCATCCCAGTCGTCGGCCGCGGGATCCAGGGGCAGGCTGTCCCAATCGTCCAGAGCCGGGTCGGTTTTCTGCTCGTCGGCCATGGCTCCCGGTTAACCTCCGGTCCTTTCCTCGAAATAACGGCGCAATTTGGCCCGCAACCTGAGTAAGCTCTTGGTGTGGAGCTGGCTGATGCGGGATTCGGTGTAGCCCATCACCTGCCCGATTTCCTTCATAGTCAGTTCCTCGTGGTAGTAGAGGGTGACGACCAGGCGTTCCTTTTCGCCCAGTTCCTCAATGGCTTTGGCCAGGACATCCCGCGTTTCGTCCTGGGTGATGACGGTCAGGGCGTCCAGGGCGCTTTCATCGGCCAGGATATCGTATATGTCGCGGGTTTCCCGGGCCCCGCTCTTGTCCACGGCCCTGAAGGCGTCAAGGTCCAGGATGTTGATGGTGCGTATTTCGTCTAAGACCTTTAGGTAGTCGGGCACGGACAGGTTCAGGGCCGCGGCCGCCTCCTCGTCCGTGGGCGGCCGGCCAAGTTCCCCCTCCAGACGCTGCCAGAGTTTTTCCATCTGGTTGGTCTTCTTGCGGATGGAGCGGGGCACCCAGTCCATGCTCCTGAGTTCGTCCAGCATGGCCCCCTTGATGCGGAATTCGGCATAAGTCTTGAACAGGATGGCCCGGCCCGGATCGAATTTGTCCACGGCGTCGATGAGGCCCAGGACGCCCGCGGAGATGAGGTCATCCTTGTTTATGTGGTCGGGCAGGCGGGCGGCCAGGCGGTCGGCCAGGTATTTTATGAGCGGGGCGTATTGCTCCACATACTTGTTTTTTTCCTCCATGCTCAGGCCGGCCCAGGTCACCCGCCCGCTTTCATCATAGAGGCCGGACATTTCAGTCCACCTTGCCGCCGAAGCCGGCCAGCCGGTCGAGGAAGAAGACCAGCCCGCCCCCGGCCATCAGGTCCGGGGGATTGGTGGCGATGGTCTTGGCTATGTCCAGCACCCGGCGGGAAGCCTCGGACTCGGGCGCGGCCAGGAAAAAGGGCGTCTGGGCCCGGACCGCGGCCGGCACCGCCGGGTCCCGGGGCACGAAGCCTATGAGGCCCAGGGACACGGACAGGTGGCGGTCGGCCACGGAACTCAGGAGCCCGAAGACGTTCTTGGCCTCTTTTTCACCAGCGACCAGGTTGGGCAGGATGTGGAAAGCGTTCTGCTGGTAGCGGGTGGACAGCACCTTGATGAGGGCGTAGGCATCGGTGATGGAGGTGGGCTCGCCCGTGACGACCACTATGCGTTCCTGGGCGGCCAGGTTGAAATAGATGACATTGGAGCCTAAGCCCGCGGAGGTGTCGATGAGCAGAAAATCCAG
>JAITBV010000218.1 GCA_031283395.1 Candidatus Adiutrix sp. | reverse complement strand
AGAAATTCACCCAGGCCCGGGCGGCCCTGCGTTTCATCCTGGAACGGCTGGAGCCCCGGGACAATTTCAACCTGGTGGATTACAACAGCCAGGTCTTCACCTGGAAACCGGAATTGATGGACATGAGCCCGGAGAACCGCCGTTCGGCCCTGGCCTATGTCGACAATCTGCGCAGCGGCGGGGGCACCAATATTGAAGAGGCTTTGACCACCGCGTTCAAGATGATCGGCGACCCCGACCAGCCCAATTACATCATTTTTCTCACCGACGGCCAGCCCACGGTGGGCGAACAGAATGAAATGCGCCTGGCCGAACTGGCCCGGAAAGCCAATCCCCAAAGCGCGGTCCGGCTGTTTTCCTTTGGGGTGGGCTATGATGTCAACGCCCGCCTCCTGGACCGTCTCTCCGGGCAGGCCGGCGGCTCCACCGTCTTTGTCAGCCCGGACGAAGACCTGGAAATAAAGGTCTCCAGTTTTTTCTCCCGGCTGACCAGCCCGGTCCTCGTGCGGCCTAAGCTGGCCTCCCGCCGCCCCGTCAATAGGGTCCTGCCGGATAGGCTGCCCGATCTTTTCGCCGGCCAGCAAATGGCGGCGGTGGGCCGCTACCCGGCCGGCGGCCCCAATACCTTCACTTTGACCGGTCTAAGCGGAGACAAAACGGAAAAGTTCCAATACCAGGCCAGCCTGGCGACGGGCCCCGTCCCGGACGGGCCGTTCATAGCCAGCCTCTGGGCCCAGCGCCGCATCGGCGAGATCATCGACCAGCTTGACCTGGCCGATGGCCGGCCCAATAAGGAACTGGTGGATGAACTGGTCAAGCTGTCCAAAAAATACGGCATTCTGACTCCCTACACCAGCTTCCTGGCCCTGGAAAACCAGAACATAACCCGGAACGAGAGCCTGGCGCCCCTGGCCGCTGAAAATCTCTCCATCATGGGCATGACCACGGGCGTCCAAGCCAATCTTCAGCGGGAAATAAAAAATGAGATGAGAGCGGCCTCCCCGGCGGCTCCGGCCCAGATGAGGATGAGGAAAATGGACGCGGCTCCTCAATCCCCCGCCAAGATCATGGCCGGACTCGACCCCCAGGTGGCCAGGGCGGGCTCGGCCAAGCTCAGCCTGCCCGCCCAGTGGGGCGGCCAGACCTTCTTTTTCAAAGACGGTCAATGGCAGGCGGAAAACCTGACCGAGGCCGACCTGAAAAAAATCACCACGGTCAGGCAGTTCAGCGAGGAATATTTTACTCTGGCCAAAAAACTCAAGCCGGAGGAAATGATCTGGCTGACTCAAAAGGAGCCGGTGCTATTCAAATATGAGGGCCGGAACTATCTGATAGAACCGGCCGACGCGGCTGAAGCCGGCTGAAACCCGGCTATAATGTTGTAAGGAATCAAGAGCGGCAGGTAAAAGTTTCATGCCCGAGACGTTGACGGCCGTGATTCTGGGTTTCCTCCAGGGGCTGACCGAGTTTTTGCCCGTTTCCTCTTCCGGGCACCTGATCCTGGCCCAAGCCGCCTTCGGGCTGGCCGAGCCGGAACTGGCCTTTGACGTGGTCCTGCACCTGGGCACCCTTATGGCGGTCTTCATTTTCTACCGGACCGCGCTGGTCAGCCTGGTGCGGGAATTGAGGTTCCTGCCCGGAGCCCTGGTCAGCCCGGCTCGGCTGCGGGAGCTTTACCAGGACCGCCCGGATTTCCGTTTCGGCCTCCTGATAATAGTCGGCAGCCTGCCCACCGCCCTGATCGGCCTTTTCGGCAAGGGTTTTGTGGAAAGCCACCTGGCTTCGCCCGGCAGCGTGGGGGTGGCCCTTTTGGCCACCGGCTTCATGCTGCGCCTGATAGGCGGGCGCGGCGAGGGCGGCCGGGATTTTCTGACAGTCAAGGACGCCCTTTTCATAGGCCTGGTCCAGGGCCTGGCCATCACCCCCGGCCTTTCCCGCAGCGGATGGACCATAGGCGCCGGGCTTTGGGCGGGCCTCGAACGGCGGGTGGCCGCCCGCTATTCCTTCATCCTGTCCGTGCCGGCCATTTTGGGGGCCACGATCCTGGAGCTTAAGAGCGGCTTGAGCGGGGTTTTTTCCCCCGGTGATTTCCTGGCCGGCTTTCTGACCGCCGCCCTCTGCGGTTTCCTGGCCCTCCGGCTGCTGTCCTGGCTGCTTGAAGGCGGCCGTTTCGCCGTCTTCTCCTGGTGGTGCTGGGCCGTTGGCCTGGCCGCCCTGGCGTTGGCGGCGCTTTGATTTACTTACCTTCTCGGCTTGGATGTTAGTTTGACAATCCGTCGGGCATGGGTCAAGGGCTCTGCGCCAGGGCCGCTAAAGCGGTCGGGAGACCCCGCTACTGAATCATGGAATTTCGTGCAAACCAAGTGTAATGCGCTGCTTTTTTGGGTAGTCAAAAAACAAGAGCGTGCCGCTGCCTGCCGTCAGGTCAGCCCACGCGCCCCGGGGAAAGGCCAGGGCCACGATGCCGCAGGTGGGGATATTTTCGATGCTCAATCCGCCCAAGACATTGGCCAGACCGGTGCTTTCCGGGTTGTGGCCGACCAGCATCAGGGTGCCCACACCGGAATCGGCCGCGCGGATCGATCCTAGCAATTCCGGGACCGAGGCCGCATACTGCGCCGGATCAGGCCGTATCCTCTCTGGGGGTAACCCGAGCTCACGGGCATAATGGAGCGCTGTGGAGAGCGCGCGCACGGCCGGGCTGGTCATGATCAGCTCGGGCCGCACCCCCTGTAGGGCCAGGCGGCGGCCCATTTCCGGGGCATCGCGCTCACCGCGCTTGTTAAGAGGCCGGTCAAAATCACTCAGGCCGGCATCCTGCCAGCTTGATTTGGCATGCCGGCAGATCAGCAGCTTGAGCGTATCAGGTTGCCTGGATTGTCTGAACTTCATGCCATAAATTCCCATAGCCTAAAGAACCGCGCGGATGAACTGTCATTATACAGGCGCCTTAGTTTCTCCGTCAACAACACGAGCCCAAAGTCTCGAAAACCTTTTCGGCGGGCTGGTGCTTCGGGGCCAGGCCGGCCGGGGTATTTTACTGGTAAATTCTGGCCGGTTATGCTATATAAAATAGATTAAAGTCCGGTCGAGGGACCTCCAAAGGCCCGGCCGGGCCGATGAAAAGCCGAAGTGGTGGAATTGGTAGACACGCCATCTTGAGGGGGTGGTGGGCAACGCATGTGCCGGTTCGAGTCCGGCCTTCGGCACCAACAGACAGTCTCAGAAAGCCCCGTAAAGCCCAAAAAGCCTTGCGGGGCTTGGTTTTTATCAGGATTGATACTCTCGCGTCCTCTCGCAAAATCTCTGGACATACCCCCCTGCCAAGGGGTATATTAGGGGGTAGCCAACCAAATAAACAGCCGGAGATACCCCCAATGCTCGCAAACCTAACAGACACAGCCATTAGAAGCATAAAACCCCAGCCCAAGCCGGTCAAACTTTCCGATGGCGGGGGCATGTTCCTTTTTTGCACCCCCAGCGGGGGCAGATTATGGCGTCTCAAGTATCGCTTCGGGGGGAAAG
>JAITBV010000194.1 GCA_031283395.1 Candidatus Adiutrix sp. | reverse complement strand
TTCTTCAGCCTCCTGGAAAACGGCTGGCACCTGCTTTTGATAGCCCCGCGGAATTATTACTACAGCCAGGCCTTCCGCCTGATGCCGGTCATCTTCATCCTGGCCTTGAGCCTGGCCTCCATTCTGGGCTTCCTCCTGGTCCGCCTGAGCGCGGCCAAAAAACGGTCGGAAGATGAGAGCCGTTCCAAATCCTATTTCCTGGCCCGCATGAGCCACGAGATCAGGACGCCTTTGAACGCCATCATCGGCTTGGGCGAACTGGCCATCCGGCGCTACGGCCAGCCCCAGGGCAAGAACGACCTGGAAGAGATCAGGCGGGCCGGCTACAACCTTTTGGCCATCGCCAACGATATCCTGGATCTCTCGAAGGTCGAGTCGGGCCGCCTGGAAATCAACCCCGGTCCCTACAAGACCGCGGCCCTGTTAAGCGATGTCCTGGTCCTGGCCAAAGCCACTCTGGGCGACCGCGACCTGGAGTTGTCGGTCTCGGCCGACCCGGACCTCCCGGCCGAACTGGTGGGTGATGAGACCCTGGTGCGCCAGGTAATCATGAACCTCATGACCAACGCCATCAAATACACGGCGGAGGGCTTCATCCGGCTGCACCTGAAAGGCGAACCGGCCGGCGAGGACCAGATCCGGCTCCTTTTCACCATTGAGGACAGCGGCCCGGGCCTGAAGCCGGAGCAGACGGCCCTCATCTTCGACGACTTCGTCCGCCTGGATGGTCAACAGACCGAGGGGACCGGCCTGGGCCTCCCCATAGCCCGCAGTTTCTGTCGGGCCATGGGAGGCGACATCAGCGTGACCAGCGAATTCGGGCGGGGGACCGCCTTCCTGGCCGAGATCCGGCAAACCGTTGCCTCGCCGGGGATCCTTTTGGGCGAATTCAAACCGGCGCGGCCCAGCCCAGACCAAGGCCCAGGCCGGCCGGCGCCCTTCCTGGTCCCGGATTTCCGGGTGCTGATCGTGGACGACATAGCCACCAACCTGGAAGTGGCGGACGGGCTCCTGTCCCTCTACCAGATGCGGACGACCCTGGCCTTAAGCGGACGCGAGGCCATAGAGGCCGCCCGGAAAAACGACTACGACCTCTTCTTCATCGATCACATGATGCCGAACATGGACGGCCTGGCCACCTTAAAGGCCCTGCGCCAAATCAACGAGGCCACGGGAGCGGCGCCCATGATCGCCCTGACCGCCAGCGCCCTGGCCGGCATGAGGGAAATGTTCCTCGATAACGGCTTCGACGATTACCTGACCAAGCCGATAGAAATGAAGAGCCTTAATGAATTATTGGAGCGCCTGGTGCCGCCGGGGCGTCGGGTCACGGCGCCGGACCAGCCCGCCGCCCGGCCCTTCCAGGAAGAAGCCCTGGCCGCGGCCGCGCCTCTCGAAGGCTTCGACCCGGCGGCGGGCCAAAACCGGCTGGGCGGCTCGGCGGAAAAATACCGGGCCGTCCTGGCCATTTTTTTGCGGGATCTGGAAAGCCGGCGGCCGTTATTGGCCGCGGAAATGGACCGGGATTCCCTGATCATCAACCTTCATGCCCTGAAAGCGGCCCTGGCCAACATCGGGGCTTTGACGCTGGCTGCGGAGGCGGCCGTTCTGGAGGCCGCCGCCAAGAGAAACGACCAGCCGACCCTGGCGGCGGAGTTGCGCCCCTTCAAGGCCGGCCTGGACCAACTGGAGAGCGTGGTCCGGGCCGGCCTTAAAACCGAGGAGCCCCGGGATCCCTCCCCTGGGAGCCTATCCGCCGAAACCCTCCGGGAGCTGAAGGCCGCCCTGAAGGCCCAGGACATAGGACGCATCGACGAGACTTGCGAACGCCTGTCCCGGGCCGCCCCCGGCGGCAGCCCGGCTCGGGCGACCCTGGCCGCCATTTCCGACCACATCCTAATGACCGATTACCAGGAAGCCGAGGAACTGGTCGATCAACTGCTCCGGGAGGCGGAAAATGAATGAGGCTGGTTCCGTCCGGCCCCGGATATTGGTGGTTGACGACGACATCACCAATCTGAAGGTGGCCAAGGAAGCCCTGTCCGGTCTCTATGACGTGTTCACGGCCCCTTCGGCGGCCAAAATGTTCCGGCTCCTGGAAACCCAGACCCCGGAACTGATCTTCCTCGATATCGTCATGCCGGAAATGGACGGCTTCGAGGCTCTCAGGGCCTTAAGGACCATGGACCGGTTTCGGGACACGCCCATCATCTTCCTGACCGGCAAAGTGGATGACGAAAGCCAGTTTGACGGCCTGGGGCTGGGGGCCGTGGACTACATCACCAAACCCTTCTCGCCGCGCCTGTTGCGCAAGCGGGCCGAGATACACCGCACACTCCAATCCCAGCGCCTCACCCTGGAGCGGCAGACGACCGAACTGCGGAATTTCAACCTGAACCTGACGCAAATGGTCGAGGAGAAGGCCGGCCACGTCCTGGACCTGCAAGGGGCCATCCTGAACACTGTGGCCGACCTGGTGGAAAGCCGCGACGACAACACCGGCGGCCATGTGGCCCGGACCCAGCGCTGGCTGAACATCCTGGTGACGGCCCTGGACGAGCGCGGCATTTATCGCGATCACACGGCCAGGTGGGACCGACGTTTCCTGATATCCTCGTCGCAGTTGCACGATGTCGGGAAAATAGCCATCAGCGACCAGATACTGCGCAAGCCCGGCCCCCTGGACCCGGAGGAATTCGAGGAGATGAAGCGCCACGTCGATTTCGGGGTGCGGATAATCGACAAGATAGCCTCAGGTCTGCCGGAAAACGATTTTTTACGGCAGGCCCGCCTGTTCATCTGGACCCACCATGAGAAGTGGGACGGGTCCGGCTATCCCCGGGGGCTGCGCGGCGAGGATATTCCCCTGGAGGGCCGGCTCATGGCCATTGCCGACACCTATGACGCCCTGATCTCCAACCGCCCTTACAAAAACGCCTATGCCCATGAAGAGGCCGTGGGCGTGATCGCCCAAAGCCGGGGCCGGCACTTCGACCCGGTCCTGGCTGATATGTTTCAAGAATGCGAACAGCTTTTCAACGAGCGGGACGCCGAAGCAACCACGCCGGCGGGGCCTTAGGGCTCCAGCAAGAAGCCCTGGTAAGCGGCCATGCGGCCCTCGAAGGGCCGGCCCACCGGCCACTGATTCTCCTTAAGCCGCCGGGGCGGCTGAAAACCAGTCCCTTTAAACAATTCCCGGAGACCGGCCTGGGTGTAGCCGGTCTGGACGGAGCGGAAAAAACGCGCCTCGCCGGTTTCGGCGTCCAGGATGAAATAGGACATGACGGCCCGGGCCAGTTCCTGGTCCCAGGAGCTTTCCTGAAGGCAGAGGTGGGGCCTGTCCGAAAGAAGACCCGCGTTCTGAGGGCAGGGCCACCAGGAGGGCGGGGCCAGGCCCGACTCCCGCACCGCCTCGAAAGTGTGTTCCTCCAACAACAAAAACCCGCCGGGCGCCAGGGCCGCCCGGGCGTTTTCCAATATCCGCCGGGCGTCCTCCGGGGCGAATTCGTTGAATTCGCCGAAGACGAACAGAACGCAGTCGAAAAGACCTTCCGCCCGGTATTGACGGATATCGGCCTCGGCATATCCGGCAGGCAAACCGTCTTCAGCCGCCCTCCGGCGGGCATGGGCAATGGCCGCGGGTGAAAAATCCACCCCCAGGGCCTTAAACCCCCGACCGGCCAAAAGATGAGTGTAGAGACCCGGGCCGCAGGCCAGGTCCAGCACCCGGCCGCCGGCCGGCAACCGGCCGGCCAGCCAGGCCACCTGGCGCTCTATGACGTCCGCCCGCCGGCTGGCCCAATCATGCTCCTGGGCCAGATGATGCTTGAGCATCCGGGCGCTGAACTCCGGATCGCTCCAGGGCAAAGCCTCGGCCAGGGTTTCAAAATCCGCGCCGCGGTCGATGAGTTCACTTATTTTCAATTTGCCACCCTTGGCGCTGTGGGCGCTTCATATCGCTACATCCTTCCAGCCCTGAGCCCAGGGCTGCACCTTGGGCTTTCTTGTGAAGAAAACGAAAACGGTGATAGGTCAGGCCCAAAAGGCGGGCCGCCTCGCGCTGGTTGTAACGGGCATCTTTAAGGGCCTCCTGAAAGAGGCCCAGGGCGTAGACGGCGGTGCGGCGGTCGAACTCGCCTTCCGGCCACGCGTCGCGGGCGCCTGATTGCGGGCCAGCTTCCGGCCCCGGGCGAAAGGTTCGCCCGGCTCCCAAGCCCGCCGGACTTGGGTCCGGAGCCAGCCCCCGGCCCTGTACGAAATCCTGGCGGCCGGCGGCGAATCCATTATGGTCAGGGTCGAAGGCCTGGCGGTCTATGACTAAGTTTTGGCTGCCGGTGGCGGAGCCATTACGATCCAAGGCGAAGACCTGACGTTCCACGGTGTTTTTAAGTTCCCGCACATTGCCTGGCCAGGGGCGCCTGGCCAGGGCTTCGGCCGCAGCCGGGGTGAAGTCCGGGGCCTGGTCCAGGCCAAGTTCCCGCGCCATGCGGGCGGCGAAGAGGCGGGCCAAGAGCGGGATGTCGCCTTCCCGCTCGCGCAGGGGCGGCAGGGTGATGACTTCAAAGCTCAGGCGGTCCAGGAGGTCGGGCCGAAACCCGCCGGCTTCGGCCAGGGCCCAAAGGTCCACGTTGGAGGCCGAAACCAGCCGCACATCCACCTTCATTTCCCGGTGGCTGCCCAGGCGCTGAAAGGAGCCGTATTCCACCACCCGCAGGATCTTGGCCTGGGCCTCCAGGCTCAGGTGGCTGATCTCGTCGAGGAACAGGGTGCCGCCGTCGGCCGCCTCGAAGCGGCCGGGGCGGGTGGGCCCGGCCCCGGTGAAGGCCCCGGATTCATGGCCGAAGAGTTCCGATTCCAAAAGGCCGGGGTTAAGGGCCGCGCAATTCAGGGTAAGGTAGGGCCCCTGCCAGCGCGGTGACAGGTAGTGCAGCCGGCTGGCGGCCAGTTCCTTACCGGTGCCCCTTTCGCCGAGGATGAGGATCGGCCGGTTGACCTTGGCCGCCCGGGACAGGCGGTTCTTGACGGTCAGGATGGCCTCGGACTCACCCCATATTTCCGCGTCCATCAGGCTTCGCCTGTGCCGGTTCCAGCCGTGCCGGCTTCAGCCGCCCAGGCCTCGTAGCCCGTGCGTTCCTGGCGGTGTTGGAAGGAGCGACGGGACAGGCCCAGGAGGGCGGCGGCCCCGGTCTTGTTGCCTCCGGCCGCGGCCAGGGCCTGGCTGATGAAGCGGCGTTCCACGGCGATGAGGATATCATCCAGGGCGACCTCTTCGTCCGCCCAATCCCGGGCCAGGCCGGAAGGGAGGTCCGGCTTGGGGAAGCGGTCTTCGCCCAGGGCCAGGAGTTCCTGGAAATTCAGATCGGCCAGCCCGCAGGCCGAAAGGCGGGCGCGCAACCGCCAGGGGCTGATGCCCAGGGCGGCCGCGGCCCGGCCCCGCCCGCCCCTGGCGAACAAGAGGCTCCGGTATAAATAATAGGCCTCAAGATCGGCCATGAGTTCGTCAATGCCCCCGGCCGGCAGGCCCGGCAAGAGCTCGGCCGACTCGCCGAAGGAGCGGACGGCCGCGGGCGGCGGGGATACCCTTGGGGCGGGCGGCGGCAAGGCGGCGGCGCTCTGCTTGAAATCGGCCCGACGCAGGCTTTCCGGCAGAATGATGTTGGACTGCTCCAGGGCCACGGACCGCTCGATGATGTTTTCCAGTTCCCGGACATTTCCGGGGAAGTGGTAGCGCGAAAGAATGTCCAGGGCGTAGGCCGAAAGCTTGCGGACGTCCTTGTTCTGGGCGAGACTGTATTTTTCCAGGAAAAAATGGGCCAGGACGGGAATGTCTTCCGGCCTTTCCCTTAAGGCCGGAAGGTGGATGTTGATGACGTTCAGGCGGTAATACAGGTCTTCCCGGAAACGGCCGCTGATTATTTCAGCCTCCAGGTTCTTGTTGGTGGCCGAGATGAAGCGCACGTCGCTTTTCTCCTCCCGGTCGCCGCCCACGGGCCGAAAGGTCTTTTCCTGGATGACCCGCAGGAGCTTGACCTGCATCGGGAGGGTCAGATCGGCCAGTTCGTCGAGGAAGAGGGTGCCGCCGTCGGCCACGGCCACCAACCCCTTTTTATCGGCCGCAGCCCCGGTGAAAGCCCCCTTCTTGTAGCCGAACAATTCGCTTTCGATGAGGTTTTCCGGCACGCCCCCGCAGTTGATGGCCACGAATTCGTGGTCGGCCCGGTCGGAATGTTCGTGCACGGCCCGGGCCACCAATTCCTTGCCGGTGCCGCTTTCACCGGTGACGAGGATGCTGGTTGCGGTCTGGGCCGCCCGCCGGACCAGGTCGTAAACCGGGAGCATGGCCGGCGAGGAGCCCACCATGCCGCCGAAACGCTGGCTGGAAAGCACCATTTCGGCCAGGGCCTGGCGTTCCTGCTCCACGCTCTGGTGGACCAGGGCCGAATCCACCACGGCCAGAAGATCATGGGGCTTGAAGGGCTTGGGGATGAAATCATAGGCCCCGCCCCGCATGGCCTCCACGGCCATGTCGGGCCGGGCGTAGGCTGAAACCAGGATCAGGGGCGTGGTCAGGCCGTCGGCCCTCAGGCGTTTCAAAAGGTCCAGGCCGTTTAAGCCCGGCATCCTCAAATCGCTGATGATGAGGTCGAAATGGCCCTTCCCGGCCGCAGCCAGGCCCGACAGGCCGTCCTCGGCCAGGCTGACCTTGTGGCCCGCGCCGCGCAGCATCATCTCCAGCATTTCCCGGAGGCTCAGGTCGTCGTCAATGACCAGTATCTCCCCTGCCACCATCTAATCCTAACTGATTTCAGACGTTGAAACGGAAGTGGACGATATCTCCGTCGGCCACCACATAGGTCTTGCCTTCCAGGCGGAAGTGGCCCTTTTTTTTGGCCTCGCTCATGTTGCCGGCCGCCCGGAAATCCTCAACGGCCACCACTTCGGCCCTGATGAAGCCCTTCTGGATGTCCGAGTGGATGGCGCCGGCCGCGTCCAGGGCCGTTTCCCCGGCGGTGATGGTCCAGGCCCGGCATTCGTCCTCGCCGACGGTGAAGAAACTTAAGAGGCCCATGAGGCCGTAGACTTCCCGGATGACCCGGCTTGACGCCGGTTCGGCCAGGCCGTAGCCGGCCAGAAATTCGGCCGCCTCCCCGGCTGGGAGGGCCGCCAGGTCCCCTTCCAGGCGGCCCCGCACCACCAGCCTGGGCCAGGGCCCGCCCAAATCGGCCTCCCGGCCGTTGTCGTCGGCGTTGTTCAGGACGGCCAAAAGCGGCTTGGCCGATAGAAAGGCGAAGCCCCTGAGCTTGGGGTGGCGGGTGAAAACATGGTCCGGCCGCAGGGGCCGGCCGGCTTCCAACTCGGTCAGGCCCCGGGTCAGCAGTTCCACTTCCTCGGGATCGCTCTTTTTGCCCCGTTTCCGTTCCTCGTCCAGCCGCTCCAAACGTTTCTGGACCACCAGGTAGTCGCTCAGGATGAGCTCCGTTTCCAGCCCGGCCGCTTCCCGGGCCGGGTCGGGGGGGACCGCGCCGGGAAAATTTCGCAAAACGGCCAGGATGACTTCGGCTTCCCGCATCTTTTCCAGGCTGGCCTGGACCACTTCCCGGTCCGAACCGGGTGGCCGGGGCAGAAAGAACTCCACCCGGGCCGGGATGTGTTTGCGGGGCCTATAGAGGGCCGAAAGGAAATCCAGCCGCCCGTCCGGCACCAGGGCCTCGCCCTGGCGCGGCTCAAACGA
This sequence comes from Candidatus Adiutrix sp., assembly GCA_031283395.1. The sequence goes on along the minus strand of JAITBV010000194.1, from coordinate 1,759 downwards.
CCCCGCCGACGGACGGGGGAGACCCGTCAGGGCGGAAAAAATCGTCTCGCGCCCGCTGCCGGGCCAGCCGATGAGGCCCGCTTTCATACCCGCCTTACCAGAAGCTATAGCCGTAGGACAGCCCCAGAGCATTGTAACCCTTGTTGGAACTCTGGGTAAAGGCGTTGGAATAGTGGGAGGCGTCCAGGCCCAGATTGTGCCGGAAGTCGCGCCCCAGGCGCAGACCCAGGCTGGCCCGAAGATTGAACAGGTAGTGGCCGCCGCCCATTTCATTGCCCAGGAATTCATCCTTGGAAATATAAGAGGGGCCGACGTTGAAAGCCAGATAGGGTCGGGCCGTTTCCCAGGCCTTCAGTTCCCAGCGCAGGCCCAGGGCGGCCACCAGGCCCCAGATTTGATCGTTTCTGGCTCCCGGGTAGTCCTTCTTATCGCCTGTCCAGAGGGTGAAACCAAGGTTGGCGTAGGGGGAGAGCTGGTAGCCGGCACGGTCCAGCCAGGGTTCGAAAGAGTGCTGGAGGTAGAGATCGAAAGAAGTGGAACTGTGGGTGCCGGCGCTTACGCCCGCCCTCAAGGCCGTGTCCTCGGCCGCGGCCCCGACCGTCCATGACGAAAGGACCAGGAACAGGAGCCCGGCGACCGGCAACTTGTTTTTTATCATCTCGTCCTCCCTAATTCCAGGCCTGCTGCCCGGGCCAAAAAAGACACCGCTTCGGCCGTGGCCGCCGCGGTCACTTCGCGGCGGTTGCCCGGGAAACGATGTTCGGCCGTTTGGACTCCATCCGGCCCGGCCACGGCCAGCCAGACCAGGCCGACCGGCTTGGCCGGGCTCCCGCCGTCCGGCCCGGCGATGCCGGTGGCGGCCACGGCCAGGTCGGCCCCCAGGCGGCGGCGGACGCCCTCGGCCATGGCCCGGGCGCAGGCTTCACTCACCGCGCCGTGCTCGGATAGAACAGCCTCGGGCACATCCAGAAGACGGGTCTTGGCCTCGTTGGCGTAGGCCACCACCGAACCCAGAAAATAGGCGGAACTGCCCGGCCTTCGGGTGAGAGCCGCAGCCACCCGGCCGCCGGTCAGGCTTTCGGCCACGGCCACGGTCAGCCCGGCGGCCGTAAGCCGCCGGGCCAGGGCCCCCGCCATATCTTTCAAAACCAGCCCGGGGCCAGGTTCATGGCCAGCCGCAGAAACAGCCAGGCGTAGAGCCCGGCCAGGATGTCATCGGCCATGACCCCAAAGCCTCCGGGCAAACAGCGGTCGGCCCAGCCCACCGGCCAGGGTTTTAGGATGTCAAAAAACCTGAACAAGGCAAAACCCAGGATCCAGGTCGCCGGCCCGTTGGGAGCCAAAAAGACCGTGGTGAGATAGCCGGCCACCTCGTCGATGACCACCTGGGGGGAATCATGGACGCCCAGTTCCGTCTCCGCCCGCCGGGCGGCCCACCAGCCCAGGCTGAAAACCAGGATCCACAGGCCCGCCTGGACGGGCCAGGGCTCATCGCCCGCCAGCCAGAACAGGGGCACGCCCAGAAGGGTGCCGCACGTGCCGGGGGCCTTGGGGGACAGGCCCAGGCCCAGGCCGGTATAGATAAGGCGCGCCGCCGACCAGGGCGGCCGCGGGGGCCGGCCCGTCATCCTCTCCCGGCCTTTCAGACTTCCCCGGCCATCTTGACCGGGACGCTGAAAGAAAACTCCGCGCCGCCTTCGGGCCGGTTGGCCAGGTCGAGCTGCCCGCCCAGGGCGGCCACCAGGTTCTTGGTCAGCCG
>JAITBV010000162.1 GCA_031283395.1 Candidatus Adiutrix sp. | reverse complement strand
AGCCCGGCCCGAAAGACCCGGATACCCCGGCCATGAAAACTTTGAAAACGGCGGTCAAGGCCCACTACGAACTGAAGAACGCCTTGGCCGAATACGGGAAAAAACTGGGGGACCCTGGCCACCCGGTCCTCGTGGCCGCGCACCGGGCCTGCGACCGCCGCGCAGGCGAAATGATAAGCCTGGCCGCCCAGTTACAGGGCCGCACGCCGGCCGAACTTGAAGGAGTCATGGTCAAGGACGCCCTAAGAGCCCTGGCCGTGGAAATGCACGGCGGCAAGGACATCTTGGAGCAGACGGCCGCCAAGGCCGAGGCGCTTTTCAAAAAATTAAATGACCTGGACGCCTCTCCGGACAAACTCTCCGCTTCCTTCAAGGCCAAAGCCAAGGAATTGGACCAGAGCTTTAAGGAATTGGAGCAAAAAATCAAGGGCGAGCTGGGCAAATCCGAGGCCCGGCCCAAGAAGGGCCGGCCGGTCCTCTTGCGGGAGGCCGAAGTTTTCAAGCCTCTGCGCCAGAGCCTGGACCAGGCCCGGGCCCGCGTGGGAGCCCTGGTCGCGCCGCCCCCGCCTCTGGACCTGGACAGAATGGTGGATGAGATAGTCAGCCTCAGCGCCCTGGACAAATTCATAGACAAGGCCAAGGCCGCGTTGGGCGAAAATTCATCGGAGTTCAAGGCGGTGGAATCACCCCTGGAAGAGTTGAGGGGTGAGCTGAAGACGCTGAAAACCAAGCTGGCCGAGGACCTTGAAAAAGGCCTGACGGGTGATGTCCAGGATACCTTGGAAACGCTGAGAAAGTCCCGAGTGCCGATCGAAAGCGCACAACTCGCCTTTGGCAACGATGAAACAGGGGAATCGCTTCTAAAGGAGTTCAATGGCCTGATCAAACCCATGTATAGGGCCATTTACAAGAACGATTTCTCGCTCCTGGCCCGCGAGATCGAAGAGGTGGGCAACATGCGGAAAAGCCTCTCCCAGGGCGGCCCCAGGCCCTGGGAACGGGAGGTCTTTCTGAAACTGGCCGCCGAGAACACCTTCTTCAGCTTCTCCGCCCTGATGGAGTGTTCCCTCCGGGGCATCCCGCCCGACCGGATCGAATGCCGCAACGGGCCCGGCTCCATCCTGGCCCCTCCCCGGGAATTGGGCTCCGGGGTGGCCAACACGGTCACTCTTTATCAGTTCGAAAACGAAGACGGCGGGAACCTGGAGCTGGTTTTCAAACCGGAACATGAAGCCTATCACGGGTTGCGGGGCCTGATCGCCAACAACCTGGGTTACAGTCCCCTCTCCCGAACGGTCCAGTTGAACACGGCCAGTTCGGCCGTGGCCGAGGCCATAGGCTGCGGCGGGGTGCTGGTCAAGGCCGGCGTCGGCGTTCAGGACGGCCGGTTCGGTCTGTTCATGGAAAAGGCGCCCGGCCGCTCGCCTCATGACTGGAATAGCGAATTGGGGAAAGATCCCGCCAATCCCTCAAGAACTAAGACGCATAAAGAGGCCCTTAGAGAGGAATTGGAGGCCAACGGGCTCCTTTCGACCGCCCGGGCCAATCTCCAACGGGAACTTTGCCGGCTGGAATGGGCCGACCTCTTAAGCGGCCAGGTGGATCGCCATCAAAACAACTATCTGGTTGACATCAACCCCAAGACCGGGGAGGTCAAAGTCACCGGCATTGACAACGACGCCTCCTTCGGCCACAACATCCTGGGGCCCGGCCTGTTCAAAGCTCCTCCCCACTGGACTGGCCCCACCACGACCAATGACCCTAAGCTGGGGAAGCTGGTGGACGTCTCAGAACGCAAGTATACCGCTCAAAATATTGTGAACCTGCACAAAGCGTATGGGCTGAACCAGCTTAGCCTGCCGGAATTCATCGATAAGGATACCTATGACCGGCTCACAAACCTGGATGCCTCGCCCAACGGCGATTACGCCAAGATGCTTAGACAACACCTTCCGGACCAGGAGGCGGTGGACAGCGCCTTGAGCCGGCTGGCCAAGGCGAAAGAACACGCCCTCGCCCTCGCGCGCAAGCGCCAGGTGGTGGCGGACTGGCAGACCTATAAGGCCCCGGGCGGCAACACTATCCGCGGGCATTACAATAACAGTGTCCGGACAGAGGCGGCCAGGTTAGGTAAGGAATCTGTGGCCAAGCTGAAACTGGGATTCTACGCCCGAGACTGGGGAACTGGCCGATACTCTTTCTGAGGCCTGCCGGAAAGATATAGAAAAAGGGGTTGAGACCTATGACCAGATTTATCACGGATTTTTCCACCACTCACAAAACCGCCGTGCCGACCCCGACCACGGCGCCCATAAAGGCGGAAGCCGTGTTGGAGGATGGCGTCATAATCACCGCTTCCCCAACTCCGCCCTCCCTCGACCGGCAGGCGGCTTACGGCCGCCTCCAGGATATGGCCGACCAGGCCCTGCGTGACCGCCCCTTGCCTCTCATTTCCAAAGAAGACTTGCAAAATACCTTCCCCAAGGCAACGACCGTCCGGGGCCT
>JAITBV010000158.1 GCA_031283395.1 Candidatus Adiutrix sp. | reverse complement strand
CCTCTGGGTGGTGGACGGCCTTAAGCGCGGCCGGGAACACCAGCTGGCCCTGGAGGCGGTGCGGCCCCTGGGGCCGGGAAAGCTCCTGGCCGCGGTCAATAAAATCGACGCCGCGCCTGACAAGACCGCTTTACTCCCGATCCTGGCCGAAATACAGGCCGCGGCCGGCCCCGCCGCCCTGGTCCCGGTTTCGGCCAGGACCGGTGACGGCCTGGCGGCCCTGGAGGGGGAGATAATCAAGCTCCTGCCCGAAAATCCGCCCTTTTACCCCGAGGACGCCCTGACCGACCAGCCCGAGCGGGTCATTGCCGCGGAAATGATCCGTGAGGCCGTCTTCCGGCTCACCAGCCGCGAGGTGCCCTACGCCACGGCCGTGACCCTAGATGAATTCAAGGCCGAGGGAAAACTCATGCGCCTTTCGGCCACCATTCATGTGGAGCGGGACAGCCAGAAGGGCATCGTCATCGGCGCCGGCGGAGCCCGGCTCAAAAGCATCGGCCGGGCCGCCCGGCTGGAGCTGGAACGTTTCCTGGGGGCCAGGGTCCATCTCCAGCTCTTCGTCCGGGCCACCCGCGACTGGAGCAAGAAGCGCTCGGCCCTTCTTGAATTCGGCTACAGCGACGGCTGAGGGGAACGATCATGATCAAGACCGCCATGATACTGGGCGCCGGTTACGGCCGCCGCCTCCTGCCCCTGACCGGGCTACGGCCCAAGCCCATGTTCCAGGTGCTGAACAAGACCATGCTGGAATGGTGGGCCGAAGCCCTGGTTTCGGCCGGGGTCAAGCGGGCGGTCATCAATGTCCACCACCAGGCCGGCCTGATGCTGGACCATATCCAAAACCTGGCCGAGAGCTTCAAGGGCCTGTTGGAGATAATACCCTCCCCGGAGGAGGAGATACTGGGCACCGGCGGCGGGATCAAGAGGGCCGAGGCCCTGTTGGGCAAGAATGAATTCCTGGTGATCAACGCCGACATCTTCACCGACTTTGACGTGGTCAAGCTGGCCCTGAAGCACCTGGCCAACCCCGGCCGCCTGGCCACCTTGGGTCTCCTGGCCGGGCGCGAACAGGCCAAGGTTTCCCTGGGCCGGGACGGACGCATCCTCTACTTCCGGGCCCCCGGGCCTGTCCCCGGGGAAGTGGCCCGCCAGACCTACAGCGGGGCCATGGCCCTCTCCCCGGACATCTTCGAACTGATAAGGGAAGGGGAAAGCGACATCATAGAGGTCTTTTTGAGACTCCTGTCCGAAGGCCGGGATATCTTCGGCTGGACCTACGACCCGGCCATCTGGTGCGACATGGGTGAGGCGGAGGACTATTGGCGCCTGAATCGGGACCTGGCCGCGGGCCGGTCCATCATCCATTCCACGGCCCAAATCACCGGGAGCCTCGCCGGCTGGAACGTGGTGGGGGCCGAGGCCGTAATTGAAAAAGAGGCCTCGGCGGAAAACTGCGTCATCTGGCCCGGCGTCTGTCTGGCCCGGGGGGCCTCGGCCGTGGACGCAGTCATCGCCGGGCCGGTGCCGCCCGATACCCGCGTGAACGGCGGTGTTTTCTGTGCCCAGCCCGAAGATTGACATCCCCGCCGGCCTGGCCGTCTGGCTCAAAGACGTTTTGGGGGCCCGCCCCGGACTGATCCCCCTGGCCGCCGATGGCGGCCTCCGCCGCTATTTCCGGCTGCCCGGCCTGGGCCTCCTGGCCCTCCACGGCCCCGACCGCCGCGAAAACCTGGCCTGGCTCAGGATAGGCCGCCACCTGTGGTTCAAGGGCCTGCCACTGCCCCGCATCCGGGCTCACGATCTGGAGCGGGGGTTTTTCCTCCTGGACGACCTGGGGGACGATCGCCTGAACGACCGGCCCGACCGACTGGACCGTCTGCCCCGGGCCGTGGTCAACCTGGCCCGTTTTCACCGCGAAGGGCTCCAGGGGTGGAGCCCGGCCTGGGCCTGCCAGACCCGGACCTACAACGCCACCCTGATCGCCCGCCAGGAAGTTGGTTATTTTTTGAAATCCTTCGCCATTGATTACCTGGGCCTGAAAATACCCCGCCCGGCCTGGGCCGAAGCCAGGGAATTCGCCCGGGCGGCCGGGCCGGAAACGGACTGCCTGATGCACCGCGATTTCCAGGGCCGCAACCTCATGGTCCGGGGAGAGGAAGTTTTTATCCTGGACTGGCAGGGGGCCCGCCTGGGCCCCGCCGCCTATGACCTGGCCAGCCTCCTGGATGACCACCCCTTCGATGATCTCCCCGAAGAGAGCCAGGGTGACCTCACTAATTTGTATCTTTCGGAAGCCGGCCGGCCAGGCCGTCACCGGGCCTTCCGCCGGGAACTCCTCTGGCTGGGCGCGGCCCGCCTGATGCAGGTCCTGGGGGCTTTCGGCAAATTGACCCTGGCCGGAAAGACCGGCTACACCCGGGCCATGAAGCCGGTGGCCGGCCGGCTCCGGCGCCGTTTCAGCCGGCCGCCCCTCCGGCGCTTCAAAAGCCTGGTTGCCGTGGTGGAAGAGGCGGCCGCCGTCCTGGAGGCCCGCTGAATGGGAGCCCTCATTGCCCTGGTGGGGAGGCCCAATGTCGGCAAATCCACCCTCTTCAACCGCCTGGTGGGCCGGCCCCAGGCCCTGGTGGACGACCGCCCCGGGGTCACCCGCGACCGCCATTACGGCACCTTAAGCTTTGAGGGCCGCCAGGGGACCATCATCGACACCGGCGGCTTCGACCCCTCCGGCCTGGACCCCCTG
>JAITBV010000067.1 GCA_031283395.1 Candidatus Adiutrix sp. | reverse complement strand
TTCCTGGCCCAGGCCGGGGCCAGCCGCCGCCTCTTCCGGCCCAAAATAGTTGTGGGCGTGCCCGTCGGGGTCACCCAGTTGGAAAAGCGGGCCATCATCGAGGCCGCCGAGCAGGCCGGAGGCAAGGATGTCCGCCTGGTGGACGAACCCCTGGCCGCGGCCATCGGCCTGGGCCTGAACATAGCCGAGCCGGTGGCCCGCCTGATCCTGGATATCGGCGGCGGCACCTCCGAAGGGGTCATAGTTTCCCTGGGGGCCACGGCCGTTTCCGAATCCAGGCGGGTGGCCGGCGACCAGGCCACCGAGTGCATCATCCAGCACCTCCGGCGCAAATACACCCTGGCCGTGGGCGACAACATGGCCGAACACCTCAAGATGACCATCGGCTCGGCCAGACCCCTGTCCGGGGAACCATCCTTTCAGTGCCGGGGCAAGGAGATCATCACCGGTATTCCCAAGGTGGTGGAGTTCACCAGAGAGGACATAGGCGCGGCCCTGGAGGAGATCACCCTGGAATTCATAGACCTGGTCAAGCTCCTGATAAGCCAGGCCCCGCCGGAACTCGCCGCCGACCTGACCCGGGAGGGGCTCTACCTGACCGGCGGGGGCAGTCTCCTGGCCGGCCTGGACCGCCGCCTGGCCGAAGAGACCGGCCTTAAGGTCCATGTCCCGGACGACCCCCTCTTGTCCGTGGTGCGGGGCCTGGGTGAAGTTATGGAGAATATGCAGAAATACAAGTCCGTCTTTGCCAACTAGAGCTTCCGGCTGAATGATCTTCCCCTGGCCCGACTGCCCGGCTTTCACCACCCCCTTGGGCGAACTGAAGGGCGTGGGTCCAAAGACCCTGGCCCGGCTGGCCGAAGAGGGCCTGCGGACCACGGGCGACCTTCTGGCCATAAGCCCCCGCGTTTACCAGGACCGCCGCCGAAACAGCCTGGTGGCCGAACTGACCCCGGGCCAGCCGGCCCTGGTGGCCGGGACCGTGGTCCGGGCCCGGCCGGGCCTGTCCAGGGGCCGGCGCTACCTGGACGCGGTGATGGCGGATGAGGAAGGCGGGCAACTAAGGCTCCTGTGGTTCAACCGCCCGTCCTACCTCTCGCTCGCCAAGGGCCGCCGCCTTAAGGTCTTCGGCCTGGTCCGCCCGGGTTCCCCCTTGGAGATGGTCCACCCGGACCTGGAGTTTCCGGAAGAAACCGCGCCCGCCGAAGGCCGGCTGAAACCGGTCTATCCGCCTTTGGGCGGCCTGTCCTCCGGCCTGGTCCAAAAACTGATGGACCAGGCCTTGGCCCTCCTGGCCCAGGCTCCGCCCCTGATGCCCCCGGCCTGGCTGGCGGAGCATGGGCTTAAGGATCCGGCGGCCGAACTGGCCGTCCTCCACGCCCCGCCCCCCGCCTTCCCTGGTCTGCCGCCCAGGCCGGACCAGACCAGGGCCCACCGTCGGCTGGCCCTTTTTGAGCTTCTGTTCTGGCGCCTGATGATGCTTCAGGCCCGCCCCCTGGATCAGGACGGCTCGCCCCGCCCCGGCCTGGCCCAGGGGCGGGCGGCCCTTCTGGCCTTCCTGGGGCGGCTGCCTTTTTCGCTCAGCCCGGAACAGGGCCGGGTCACCGAGGAGATAGTGGCCGACCTGTCGGCCCCCAGGCCCATGTCCCGCCTGCTCCAGGGGGAAGTGGGCGGAGGCAAGACCGCCGTGGCCGCCGCGGCCCTGTTTTTCAGCCTGGGCCGGGGCGGGCAGACCGCCCTCATGGCTCCCACCGAAGTCCTGGCCCGCCAGCATTTTGATTTTCTGAAAGGGCCGGCCGCCTCCTTAGGCTGGGAGACGGTGCTGGTGAGCGGCGGCCAGGGCCCCCCCGAACTGAAAGCCGCCCGCCAGGCCCTGGCCAGCGGCCAGGCCCGCTTGGCCGTGGGTTCCCAGGCCCTCCTGGCTTCGGCCACCGTTTTTCAGGACCTGCGCCTGGCCGTGATAGACGAGCAACACCGCTTCGGCGTGCGCCAGCGCCTGGCCCTCAGGCGCAAGAGCGCCCGGGTGGATCTCCTGACTCTCTCGGCCACGCCCATACCCCGCAGCCTGGCCCTGATGCTCTACGGCGATATGGAGTCCAGCCGCCTTGAGGGCTTGCTCCCCGGCCGCCGGCCGGCCGAGACCCTGGTCTTCGCCCCGGAAGAGAGGGCGGCGGCTTACGGCCGATTTCTGGAATTGGTCCGGGCCGGCGGCCAGGGCTTCGTGGTCCTGCCCCGTCTGGAAGGGGGGGAAACGGCCCGGCCCGGCCTGGGCCTGGAGGATATCCACCGGGAGCTGGAACGCCTGGCCAATGGCGAATTCACCCTGGGCCTGATGCACGGCCGGATGGAACCGGCGGCCCGGGCCAAGGTCATGGCCGGTTTCCGCCGGGGGGATATCCGAATACTCCTGGCCACCACCGTCATCGAAGTAGGCGTGGACGTCCCGGCGGCCCGGACCATCCTCATAGACGGGGCCGAGCGTTTCGGGCTGGCCGCTCTTCACCAGTTGCGGGGCCGGGTGGGACGGGGAGATGTTCCCGGCTCCTGCCTTCTTCTGCCCCAGAGCCTCACCGAATCCGGTGACCGCCGCCTTTCGGCCCTGATCCGCCTGACCGACGGCTTGGAACTGGCCGAGCTGGACCTTTCCATGCGTGGGCCCGGCGAGCGGCTGGGGTTGCGGCAGGCGGGCTGGCCGGCCCTGGCCTATGCCCGCCTGCCAAGAGATCTGACCCGCCTGGTCCGGGCTCATCGGCTGGCCGATGACATCTGGGCCCGGCGTACGGAACCGGGCTGGCCGGAACTTCTTAATCGGCTGGGGGAACTCGACCTGGACCATAACGCTGCGGGCGGTTCCGGCCTGCGGCCGGACTAGTGATAAGGGCGGGGCTCGAGGCTAGGGCCGGACCTCCACGAGGCCGGTGACCACCTTGGCTTTTACGCGGCGGATACGGGCGGCCGCTCCCCCCGCGCCCCTTTCGCTGGAAAAGACCTGGGGATTGGTCATTTCCACCAGGTAGCGGCCCGGCACGTTGAAGCGGAGCCGGCCGCCCTCCTGGGTGTAGTAGGAGGGCGAAAGGCGGCGGCTTTTTTCATTCAGCACCTGGAACTCGGTGGGCACGCCCCCGAATTCGGCCTCGGCCGACAGGTCCAGTTCCTCGCGGAGGCCCAAGGAGAGGCCATCAAACAGCACCCGGCTTTGGCGGCCGAAGCGGGTGCGGTCCCTGGCCCGGCCGGTCAGGGGGGCCAGGCTGGACAGGGGCAAACGGCCGCCGTCTAGGTTCAGGCTGACCAGGGGGGCCTCCGGGGCCAGGCTGATTTCGGTCAGTTGGTTGCCGGAGGCCTCCAATATCTCCAGGCG
>JAITBV010000177.1 GCA_031283395.1 Candidatus Adiutrix sp. | reverse complement strand
GGCCCTCAGCGCCGGATAGATAATTTGCGTTGGGTGCGACAGGCTCCGCCCGAGCCCCCCGGACCGGGCCAGGTCCAGGTGGCGGTAGAGGCGGTGGGCCTCAATTTTCGGGATGTCATGTGGGCTTCCGGACTTTTGCCTGAAGAAGCCCTGGCCGACGGGTTTTTCGGTCCGCGCCTGGGCCTGGAAGGGGCCGGGCATATCCTGGCCACCGGCCCCGGAGTTTCCAGGGTGGCCGCGGGCGACCGGGTGATGTTCTTCGCTTCCCAATCCTTCGCCACCCGCCTGACGACCCCGGAAACAGCGGTCATGCGTCTGCCGGACGGTCTGCCCGGCCGTCAGGCTGCCGGCTTGCCCGTGGCCTTCGGCACCGTTTGGTACGCCCTGGCGCACCTGGCCCGTATGCGACCTGGCGAAACCCTCCTGGTCCATGGAGCGGCCGGGGGCGTGGGCCTGGCGGCCCTGGAAATATCAAGGCGCCTGGGGTTGACGGTTTTGGCCACGGCCGGCTCCGAGGAAAGGCGCGGCTTTTTGAAGATGATGGGAGCGGCCGAAGTTTTTGATTCCCGCTGTCTGGCCTTCAGCGACCAGGTCCTGGCCGCCACCGGCGGCCGCGGAGTGGATGCGGTCCTCAATTCCATTGCCGGTGAGGCCGTGGCCCGCAGCCTCGGCTGCCTGGCGAGCTTCGGACGTTTTTTGGAATTGGGCAAGAGGGATTTTTATCAGGATTCATCCCTGGGCCTTTACCCCTTCCGGCGCAACCTGAGTTATTTCGGCATTGATGTGGATCAGTTGATGTCCTTTGATCCGGCCCTGGCCGCGGCCCTGGCCGGGGAACTGGAGCAAATGTTCCGGCGGGCCGAAGTCGGGGCTTTGCCTTGCACGGTTATGCCTTTCGAGCAGACCAGGGTCGCCTTCAACCATTTGAGGGAGTCCCGGCCCATAGGTAAAATGGTGGTGGATCTGACCGGGCTGGAAGCGGCGGAAGTTCCGGTCAGGCCGGGCCCGCGAGCGAAACCGAAAAAAACGGCCCCGGGACCTTGGGGCCTTAAAAAGGACGCTTCTTATCTGGTGACCGGAGCCAGCGGCGGTTTCGGTCTGGCCACCGCCCGCCACCTGTTCGAACAAGGGGCCGGTCATCTGTTTCTGCTCGGACGCCGGGCGGCGGAGGGCGAACTGGCCGATCTCTTGGCGGCCGGGGCCGGAAAAGCGGAACTGGTACGGGTTGACCTGGCTGACGGACCGGCCTTGACCGAGTCCCTGACCTGGGCCCTGGCCGGAAAACCGCCCCTGAGAGGAGTCATCCACGCCGCGGCCGTCTATGATGACGCCCAGGCGCTGAAACTTTCTCCGGAACGGCTGCGCCCGGTCATGGCCGGCAAGGCCCGGGGGGCCTGGAACCTCCACCAATTCACCAAAGACAGGGAACTGGATTTCTTCATCCTCTATTCTTCGCTGGCCGCCCTTATCGGCAATCCCGGCCAGGCCAATTATGTGGCCGCCAATATGGTCCTGGAAAACCTAGCTGTTTACCGCCGTTCTCTAGGGCTGCCGGCTTTGGCCGTTCGCTGGGGGGCCATCAGGGATGCCGGCCTTCTCACCCGGCGGCCGGAACTGTTGAGCACGCTGGAAAAGCTCATGGGCGAGCGGGCCATGACCGTCAAAGAGGCTTTGAATCTGCTGCCCGTTTTTCTGGAGAACGGGGAGGCCGTTGCCACCCTGGCCCGCTCCAAATGGCGCGGAACAAGGATGCTGCCGGTTTTAAGCCAGCCTTTGTTCGCCGGCTTGAACCCAGCTTCCGCCAGCGAGGCCAATGAAGTGGGCCTGGCCGATTTGATCAATGGCCAGACCCCGGAAAAAGCCGTCAAAGAGATCGTCAAATTCGTGACCGGCCGCCTGGCGGACATTCTGCGGCTGCCGGTCCGGCGCATCTCGCCCGAGGCGCCTTTTTCAAGTTTCGGCATGGATTCCCTGATGATGGCCGAATTGCTCTCCGGCCTGGAAGAAGCTGCCGGCGGCGCCCTTAATTTGGGCTCCCTCAGCCAAGATGAATCCCTCCACAGCCTGGCCGAGAAATTGTATCTGGACCTGGCCCGCCCGGATTTGGCCGGATCCGGCATGGCTGCCGAGGAACGGGAGTTTTTGGAAAGCATGGCCCGGCGTCACGGCATCGAACTGCCGGCGGCTTGACCTGGCCGCCCCGGGGGATGAAAGCGGATGAGCGATAAAGACAAAAAGCCTTTTCGGCTGGACGCCGAGACCAAAAACAGGCTCCTGGCTTCGCTGGCGTCCCCGGCCCGGCCCGAGGAGACTCCACGCCGCCGGGTCTCCGCCCGCCGCAGCGGGCGGATCGAGGAAATTCCGGCCTTTCGGCATATAATGCTTCAAAGGGAAGTTTCGGTCAAACTAGGGCTTTTCGACCCTTTTTTCCCAGAACATGAAGGTCTGCCCAAAGGCCGCACCGTCATAGACGGCCAGGAGTATCTCAATTTTTCCACTTATGATTACCTGGATCTGAACGGGCACCCCAAAGTAAACGCCGCCGCCGCCCGGGCCGCAGAACTATATGGAACTTCCGCCGGGGCCAGCCGCCTGGTCTCCGGCGAACGTCCTCCCCACCGGCAATTAGAGCGGGCCCTGGCCAATTTTTGCGGCGTTGAGGATTGCCTGATATATGTCAGCGGCTACCTGACCAACCTGACCGTTTTGTCTCACCTGTTCGGCCCGGAAGATTTTGTGGCTCACGACGCCCTGGTCCACAACTCCCTGATCGCCGGAGCCGTGGCTTCCGGGGCCAGCCGCTTCGCCTACCCTCATAACGACTTGGGTGCCCTGGAGCGCTGCTTGTCGGAAAACAGGCCGAAACACAACCGCGCCATCATTGTCACCGAGGGCCTGTTCAGCATGGACGGCTCCATCTGCCCCCTGCCGGAACTGTTGGAAATAAAGAAACGCCACCAATGCTTTCTGATGGTGGATGAAGCGCACTCTTTAGGCACGCTCGGGCCGAGCGGCCGGGGTGTGAAGGAACATTTCAATCTGCCCGGGGCGGATATTGATATCCAGATGGGGACCTTATCCAAAACTTTCTGCGCCTGCGGCGGTTTCATAGCCGGATCGGCGGCCCTGATCGATCTTTTGAAGTTCAGTTCGCCCGGTTTCGTCTATAGCGTGGGCATGGCTCCGCCTTTGGCCGCCGCGGCCGCCGCGGCCCTGGAACTGACGCTGGCGGAACCCGAACGCATCGCCCGCCTGCACAGGCTGAGCCGCCTGTTTCTGGAAGAAGCCGGTCGCCGCGGCCTTTCCACCGGCCGGGCCCAGGGTTGGGCCGTGATTCCGATAATGATCGGCAACTCCCTGGCCGCCGGCTACCTGACCGGGGCGCTTCATCAGCGGCAAATCAATGTTCAACCGATCATCTACCCGGTAGTGGAGGAAGGGACGGCCCGGTTGCGCTTTTTCATCTCGGCCGCCCACCAGGAGGAACAGTTGATCGAAGTGCTGGATCTGGTGGCCGAGGAATTGCCCAAGGCCCAAAAAAGGGTCGAAGAAGTGATGGCCGGCGACGAAGCCCGGGATTTCATCAGGGATCGCGCCACGAGGTGACGTAATTGGGGGTTTTCGTTTTCCTGCAGATGCCTCAAAGTTCCTTCCCGCACAGGCTGGGCTTGAAACTTGCGGCCAAAGGGCACACTGTCCACAAAATCAATTTCTGCGGCGGCGACCTTCTGCATTGGCCGTGGCCGGGCGCCCGCAATTACCGGAAAGATTTGAACGCCTGGCCGACCTTCTTCAATGATTTCCTGGAACGGAGCCGGGCGACCGACCTCCTGCTGATCGGCGATCGCCGGCCTTTGCACCAGCCGGCGATCACACTGGCCCGCCGCCGGGGAGTGCGGATTTTCGTTTTCGATGAGGGCTATGTGCGGCCTCATTTCGTGACCCTGGCAAAAAACGGCGTGGGCGGCCGGTCCGAGTTGCCCCGCGACCCAGACCTCATAAGGGAATTGGCCGCCGGCCTGCCGCCGTATCCGCCGCCGCCTGACCTGAAGCCGGATATACACCGTAAAGTGCGGGACGCGATCAAGCATCATTTCGGCAACGTCGTTTTTTGGCCGCTCTTCCCCCGCTACCGCACCCATCGCCCCCAGACGGTGTTCCGGGAATTGACCGGGCTTTTGCCGCGCCATTTCACCCGTGGCCGGCGCCGGAAAAAAGATGAAACAGCATTGCGGGAATTTCTGGCCGATGGCCGCCCCTATTTTTTTCTGCCTCTGCAATTGCCGGCCGACACTCAGATCAGGTGCTATTGCCCATTCATCAATCTCCAGGAGCTTATGACCGTCATACTGGCTTCCTTTAAACGACGGGCGCCGGAGGAGTATTCACTGGTCATCCGCAGTCATCCCCTGGATTGGGAGATCGGAAGCCACCGGAAATTCGCGCTCTCTTTCGCCAAGGCCGTAGGTCTGGAGGGTCGGATATGTTTTGTCAATGAAGGCGACACCGACCGCATGATCGCCGGGTCAAAAGGCCTGGTCCTGGTCAACAGCACTACCGGCTTGACCGCCCTGGCCAAAGGCAAACCGGTTTTCTGCCTGGGAGAAGCCATTTACGCCCTGCCCGGGTTGGCCGCCTCCGGCGGCGAGGGCGACCTGGATGAATTTTGGAGCCGGCCGCCTCAGCCGGACCCCGCGCTCTGCCGGGACTTCCTTCGCCTCTTGCGGGATCGGGCCATCACGACGGGTAATTATTATACCCGGGAAGGCCAGGATCTGGCTCTGGAAGGCTGCTTGCGGCTCCTGGGAATTTGAGCGCCTACTAAACAAGGAGTTGTGACTTGAATCGCCAGGATCTATCACATTTGGCCGTCACCGGCGCTTCCGGCGGTTTGGGCCGGGCTCTGGCCGAACGCTACGCCAGGCCCGGCCGGCGGCTGTCTCTGGCCGGCCGGGATCATCAACGCCTGATGGATTGTGCCGGTGCCTGCCGGGACCGGGGGGCGCTGGTCGCCGTGGACAGCTTCGATATTCGTGACGGCCGCGCCCTGAAGGACTGGTTCGGAAAGATAGACCGCGAAAAGCCTTTGGACCTGGTTTTCGCCAATGCCGGCGTTTCAGCTTCAACCCTGGAATCGGGGCTGGAGCGGCCCGATGACCTGGAGCGCCTTTTGGAAGTCAACGCCCAGGGGGCAACCCGCACAGCCCTGGCCGCGGCTGAATTGATGCTTCAGCGCGGGCGGGGGCAGATCGCCATAATAAGTTCCCTGGCGGCTCATTACCCTTTGAAATCCTGCCCGGCTTATTGCGCCGGCAAGGCCGCGGCCCGTTTTTACGGCTTGTCGCTGAGGGCCCGGCTGGCCCCCATGGGGGTGGGCGTGACCGTCGTCAGCCCCGGGTATGTCGATACCTCCATGTCGCGCCGCCTGAAAGGGCCAAAACCATTTTTGTGGTCCGCGGAAAAGGCGGCGGCCCACATCGCCGGGCGTCTGCCGGACAACCCCCCGGAAATAGTTTTCCCCAAAACCCTGGCGCTCGGCCTGGCCCTCCTGTCTTGCCTGCCGGAATCGGTGGCCGGATTTTTCAGCCGCGGATTTACCGATTTCAAAGTGGAACCAGATGAAGAATCATCCCGCCGCCCCTAAGGCTGCCCCCGGGCCCGAAGAATTCAATTTCCGGCGGGCCGGCCTGGCCGACTCCGGGACCATCGCCTCCATCGTGGCCGAAGTATCCGACGGCCTGGTCGAAGAATTGTTGGGGGGCCTGTTCCCCGGCCTGGGAAGTTCGGATATCCTGTCCTTGGCTTTCGGACTGGGGGAGGGAGTCTATAAAGCGGCAAATGTTGTGCTGGCGGAGGACGCGGAAGAACCACGGGGGCTGTTGTTCGCCTATCCCTCAGTTCAACAGGGCCTGCCGGCCCTGGCCGGCAAATACCTGACGCCCGCCCGTCTGACCAGGCTGGAGAATGTCCTGACCGCTTCCGTTCCCGACACCCTCTGGGTAAATACCCTGTGGGTGGCTGAAAATTGCCGGGGCCGGGGCCTGGGCGGCGCTCTGTTGGAATTGGCCGAGGGTTGGGCCGAACAGGAGGCTTTGAACGGGGTCAGTCTTTACGCCTGGGCCGCGGCCAAGCAGTCACTTGAGTTTTATGAACGCTGTGGATTCTCGGTGGTCCGGGCCGTCCCGGCCAGTGAACCCCCGGTGGCGGGCCGGCAGGGCCCTCATGCCGCGGGCGGGTTTGTGCTGGCCAAGTTCAAGTCGAAATGAGCAGGCCGCTTCTGGAGGGGCTGGGGCTGACGTTTTTTTGGGGCTGTCTTATAGCCCTCCACCGCCGGGAATCCGGGATCCACGGACGGCCAGGACCGGTTTGGGCCGATGCCTTCCTTTTGGCCACGGGACTCCCGCTTTTTTCCGCCCTTAGCGCTTTGACCGGCCGTCCGGTCTGGGCGGCCGGCCTTTTGCTGGGACCGGCTCTCCTATTGTATTATTTCAACCGGATCAAAATAACCGTTCTGCATGAACCGCTGGTCTTTGCCGATATCCAGATGGCCCGGCAATTGTTTTTCTTCCCCAGCTTTTATTGGCCCTACATCCCGCTGGGTCCGCTCCTGGCCGGTTCGGCGGCTCTGTTGATCGCCGGTCTGACTTTCCGGCGTTTCGTCGAGGTCACCGCGCTGTCGGGCCCGGCCCGGCTTTTTTGCGGTCTGGCCGCTATTCTGGCGGCCCTGGCCTGGTCTTGGTTCGTCAGCCGGGCCGGAGAAAGAACGCCTCTGACCGGCTCATTGGTTTTTGAACCGACCCGGGACGGCCGGCGATACGGGCTGATAGGCGCGGCCGTCCTGGGCGGAATTTGGCAAAACCGTTTCGGCCTGGCCGAGATCGGCGCTGCGGTAAGACCGGCCCCTGACGGCCTGGCCGAGGTCTGCGCCTGGCCCCGCCATCTCAGACGGCCGTTGGAACGCGGCCAGCCTCACGTCATTGTGGTTCAGGCGGAATCATTTTTTCATCTCCGGCGCCTGTGGCCCGATTTGGGTCCGGCCTGGACCGCCAACTTCGACCGTCTTTCCGCCGAGGGGCGGCCCGGACGGCTGGGGGTAACTGCCTACGGGGCCTACACCGTGCGCACCGAATTCGCCGTTCTGACAGGCCTGGCCGGACCTGACTTGCGCAGTTTTCAATTCAACCCCTATGCCTTGGCCGCCAAAACCGCCGTCGGCGGCCTGCCGCGCTGGCTGACCGGCCAGGGTTACGAGGCTGTCTGTATCCACCCCGGCGCACCGGCTTTCCTGAGACGGGACCGGGCTCTGCCCAATCTGGGCTTCCATCGCTTCCTGGCCCGGGATGAATTCAAAGGCGCCCGCCGCTTTGGCCCTTACATTGCCGACGCCGCCATAGCTGAAAGGCTGAAGCCCGAATTGCCAGCCGGGGGAGGGCCTAAATTCATCTTCATAATAACCCTGGAAGCCCATGGCCCGTGGCCCAGCGGACGCCTGGCCGGCCAGCCGGACCTTAAGGATATTGAAGACAGCTTCGGCCGGCCCGGCGGCCTGGATGAAGGCATGCTCGCTTATGCGCGGCATCTGCGGAACGCCGATTCCTTTTTGGGGGAACTAGCCGGCCTGGACCTTGACCGGCCGCTGCTCCTGGGTTGGTATGGCGATCATGTCGGCAGCCTGCCGCGGGGGCTGAAATTGGACGACGAACAGAGCGCCGCCACTGATTTTCTGATCTGGCACAGCTCGGGAAGCCTGGCCGTCGCCGGGCCGGTTGCCGCCACCCCGCTTCCTCCGGAACACTTCGGCACTCTACTATTGACCGCGCTGCATGAGTATCTATGAGCCCTGACCAGGAGAGACAGATTTTGCAGCGGGTCCGGTCCCAAAACCCGCCCGGCGCCGATGATTTGTATTTCCGGCGGGACCAGGCCGCCAATGGCGCCCTCACCATCAGCACCGGCGCCTATATGAATATTTTTCACCAGAAAAATTGGCGCCGCTTGACCAAATTGGCCGATTTCAGGCTGGAAGTGCGGGATTCGGCGGCCGGGCGGTTTGACCTGTTGAGTTCCGGCCCCGAAAGGGAACCTCTGACCGTTGCCAGCCGACGTCTTTCCGGTTCCGGGGAGCGGTTGGTTTTTCATCTTCCGGCGGAAGCTGACTTCTGCTGGTTTGACTGGACGCCGGACGACTCTCAAGGCGAGTTGCCGGAGGCTTTCTATGCCTCCGAAGCACTTTCAAGCCGGCCCGAGGTTTCTCTGGCCCTGGTGGTCACCACCTTTGAACGGGCGGATGATTTGCGGAGACTGGTCGAAACCTATGAGGGCACTCGCCGGGAAAACAGGGAAATTGAAACCTCCACCGGGCTTTACATAGTCAACAACCAGCCTCACGATGTCCAGGCCCTGGCCGATCTGGCCCGGCCCGGGGTAGTCCTGTTCCACAATCCGGTCAACAACGGCGGCGCGGGAGGCTTCAGCCGGGGAGCCCGGGAAGTTGTGGCGGCCGGAGGGCACAGCCACATAGTCTTCATGGATGACGACATCCTCATAGACCCGGAAGCCTGGTTCCGCACCCTCGCCCTCCTGCGCAATCTGGCCCCTGACTACGCGGGGCAAATCCTCGCCGGGGCCATGTTTCTGCGGGAAAGACCGGCTTACTGCCATACCATGGGTGAAGCCTTCGATAAATTCGGGTTATACCACAACACCACCGGGCCGGTCGATTTGGGCGGCTTAAGGGAGACCCTGACCCTCTTATCCTCCCTGGACCCCGATGCCGGTTTCCCCGGGCTGGAACATATTCCGTCCTCGGCCGGCCTGCGCCCCTACGCCGCCTGGTGGTATTGCGCAATACCGGTCAGCCATTTCAAGTCCCGGGGGTTTCCATTGCCGCTCCTGTTCAAGGGCGATGACATGGAATACAGCTTCAGGTTGAACCGAAAAATTTTATATCTAAACGGCATCTGCGTCTGGCATCCCGATTTCAAAGGCAAGGGATCAGACCTTCGCAACTACCTTGAAGTCAGGAATCACGCCATATGGGTCACCCTTCATTTTCGCCGCTGGCGGCTGGCCCTCATGATGATTTTCGCCTATCGCCTGGCCAAATTTCTGGCCGCCAACGATTATTCATCTACGGCGATAGTCATTCAGGCCCTGGCCGATTACCGTTGTTTTCACGAGCGGAGAGAAGACAGCGTCCCGGAGACGGCAGCCAAGCTTCGGAACTGCCGGTCGCGCTTTCCCAATGATTTGGCCGCCGCGGCCAAGGTCGGCGAACCGCTTTTGATCCCAAGCCTTCCCCGGAGCAGAACCCTCGACGCTCTCAGCGTGCTGGCCGCTTTGGGCGGCTCGTTGATCCCCGCTCGCTTTTTTCGAATTTCGCCGCTTCAGGCGCCGCTGACCCAGGTCAAAGGCAAATTTCCGGCCCGTTATGTGGCCAGCCCCGATTCCTCTGAAATAAAGATATTCAATCGTCGACGCGCTTTCATATTGTCCTTGAAGGGTTTGGCCGCCCTGGCCGGTTTTCTTTTTCCCGTCAGTTTTTCCCGAAAGCTCAAAAACTTCGCGGCGACTTATGGAGGCGACCAATGAAAACCCTGCTGGTCGTGGGCGCGGGCCTGACCGGTTCCACTTTGGCCCGCCGCCTGGCCGAAGCCGGATTTCAGATCACCGTCATAGATGAACGCGACCATGTGGCGGGCAACTGCCATACGCGGCGGGACCCTGATACCGGCATCATGCTTCATGTTCACGGAGCCCATATCTTCCATACCGACGATGAAAATGTCTGGTCTTTCGTGAACCGTTTCGGGGAATTCGTGACCTATCAACATAAGGTCAAGACCGTCAGCCGGG
>JAITBV010000049.1 GCA_031283395.1 Candidatus Adiutrix sp. | reverse complement strand
GCCTGGGAAGTTCAGCGCAATGCGCGGTGCAGGCCGATAAAATGGCAGTTCAAAACGGCAGATGCCAGGATAAAGCTTAAAAGCGTATATCCTCAAATTTAAATGTTACATGGTACTAGGTTTTAACGCATTAGTTGAAATCACCCATGACAAAGGCAACCGGTATTTTGTTTTACACTTAATCGAACCCGAGCAAAAAATGGCTGCCCTTTATAAAGATGGAATGCTGGAAGTTGGAGCGGAGAAGTTAGCCATTGATAAAAAAACCGGCAGGATTTACGAGGCAGGGCGCGATCCAGATGGGGGTGGGCTTTCCAAAATTTCACCCAAAGAAGCTGCCGCTGTTATGCGCATAGTGCCCAGCCGAAAACTCGACAATCAGATATCCTCGGCCCAGGAAAACCTGAAGATGGGTTCACGCCGCCGCTATGCATCCACTGATGGCAGCACTGGCGGATCCGCGGAGACAGAACTTTCTGAACTGGCTAGGTACGGATTCCGGCCCGACCCGGAGGTGGCTTTCGCCATCACGGTGCCCCCCGAGGGCGAAGGCTACATTGTCATCATCGGTCATACCGCCAAGGGTTCCCCTTTGCTCGCCTCTGGCAATATCGACCTCAGCTGCGACGGCCGTTATGGCGAGTATGATACCAGTTGCCGCCCCCCGGCTAATGTGAAACTGCCCGCCACGCTCCACACCTATACTTTTGACAGCGCCACCGGCAAATTCACCCAAGGCCCGGCCAGAACTTACACTGGCCCCACCGGCGCGGGCCTTGACGGCGCGGCCAAAATGAAATAACCAGGATTGGGCCGGCCCGGGCCTCCATTCCGGGCGGTCGCGGGAGGTGTTATATTTGCCGCCTTCAACATAACAAGGAGGATATCTAAGGAGGATATCTCATGAAAAAAAAGATTCTCGTTACCGTGGCCTTATTCATTGGCCTTTCCCTTTTCGTTTACTCTGGGGTGAGGCCCTCCGCGGCCGCCTCGCCGGAGCGGTGGGAGTATCACACCATAAGCTGTGAACCATATAAGAGTGTCGCGGAGGCGCTGCCGGCCTTCAACAAGTTTGGGTCTGAAGGTTGGGAGTTTGTCGCGCTCATACCAAGTAGAGGTGGGGAGGCAATTTTTAAGCGCAAGTTGCGGTAAGAGTTTTGACGCTTCGCCGGCGGTGGCCTGGCTCCCGGCCCAAGGCGCGGGCTAGGGATGGATTCCGGCTTTCGCCGGAATGACGGCCACCTTCAAACCGCAACCCCCGCCTCCAACCGTCACCCCGGCGAAAGCCGGGGTCCATGTCTCTAACGACGGGTTCATCCAAAAAAGGGGGCGGCCATCGGTTGATGGCCGCCCCCGGCTCATTTGAGAACCGCGCCCCAGAGGCCGTCAGTCGGCCGGCGCGCGGTAGCCGCTTTCCTTATAGGCGGGGTCGGTTTCGGTCTTCGGGGTATAACCCCGGTCGTATTGCTCCTGGGTGTTGCCCGCAATGGCCCCGCCCACGCCGCCGACCGCGCCGCCTATGGCCGCGCCGGCCGCGGCCCCGCTGCGGCCCCCGGCTATGGCCCCGATGGTCGCGCCTATCAGGGCCCCGCCCACCGCGCCGCTGGTGGCGCCCTGCTCGGTCTTGGTCATGTTGGTGCACGCCATCGGCCCCAGGGCCAGGGCGGCCACCAGGGCGGTGGCCATAAGTTTGTTCTTCATATTTTTTCCTTTCACATTTTAGAGCCAAGCGATTTAAAGGTCCGGCTCCGCCGGCCTTTAAACCGCTTGAGGCTCTATATAGGTGGCCGCGGCGTTTTCGCTTTCCCAGGCCGAGACGGAGTGGAGTCGGGCCCGGCCGCCGGTCTCCTCCTCCACCAGGGGGGACAGGCGCCGGAAAATGAACAGGGCGATGTTTTCCGAGGAGGGGTTCTGGCTCTGGAAAGCCGGCAGGTCATTGAGATACTGGTGGTCCAGAAGCTCCAGCACGTCCTTCAGGCGGGCTTTTAAGATGCCGAAATCCAGGGCCAGGCCGATGCGGTCCAATTCGCCGGCCCGGACCACGGCCTCGACGAACCAGTTGTGGCCGTGAAGGTTTTCGCAGCGGCCGCCGAATTCGCGCAGGTTGTGGGCCGCGGCGAAGTGCTGGGTGACTTTAAGTTCAAACATAAGCTATTCCGAGGGGGCCTGGCCCAGCAAGCCTTCCGCCAGCCACTGTTCCAGGGTCCCCACCAGGGACTTGGCGGCCTCGGCCGAAAGGTTGATGGCGTCGCGTTTTTTGAAGATGCCGTTGTGTTTCTGGTAACGCCGGAGGGTGGCCTTGGGCGGGCCCATGGTTCCGGTCTGGCGGTCCCGTTCCCGGTAGCGGAAGAGGATGGAAGTCCAGGCCCCCCGGGTCAGGATGACCTTGTCCAGTTCCTCCACCACCAGTTCGCCCTCGTCTTCATAGTTTACGGTGATGTCGTTGATGTTTTCAGCCATGTTCCCGCTCTCTCTTTAGCGCTTGGCCGGCGGCGCGGCCTCTTCGGCGGCCGGGCGTTCGGCCTGCTGGCTCTGGGCTTGCCCCCTGAGGTAGAGAAACAGGGGCAGGCCGCAGGAGGCCCCCAGCAGGAGGGTGGCCAGAAGGGGCAGCCACAGCCCCTTCATTTTCAGCTTCCGGCCCTCGCCCCAGACGAAAAAGAGGTTGACCAGGCTGACTATGACGAAGGCCGCGCCGGTGAAGCTGGAAATGGGGCCGGCCCACATCTGGGTCTTGAATTCCGGGAAGTCCAGGCCGTGGCTCAGGAGAAACTGGCCCATGAAACTGCAGGGCACCACCGCGCCCACGAAGGCCAGGCCCAGGTAAAAATAACCCATATTATTTTCCCGTGGCGGTATTCCGCCCGAAATATTTCAGGTAATCCATATCCTCCGGTGAAAGCAGGAGGGTGCTGCGGTTGCGGAAAGCGGTCTGGTAGGATTCCAGGGAACGGGTGAAGGCGTAGAATTCCGGCGCCAGGCTGAAGGCCTCGGCGTAGATGGCCGCGGCCCGGGCATCGGCCTCGCCCTGGATCTCCTGGCTGGTCCGCTGGGCCTCGGCCAGGAT
>JAITBV010000038.1 GCA_031283395.1 Candidatus Adiutrix sp. | reverse complement strand
CTTCCTGGCCGGCGAGGACGGCCGCTGGGACCTTTCGCCCGCCGAAGAGGATCTTGCGGCCTACTACGCCCGGCACCAGGAAAATTGGCGGCGGCCGGCGGAAATGACCGTCCAGTATGTGGAGATCGTCCCGGCCGACTACCAGAGCGAACCCGCCCCGGCCGAACTGGAAGACTATTATGACCATAATAAGGATCGCTTCTTCAAGCCGGAAGCGGTCGAAGCGCGGCAGATACTCGTAAGCTTCCCCTCCCTTAGCCCGGGGGAGGCCGAGAAAGAGGCCGCCCTGGACCGGGCCAAGGAGGCCAGGCGCCGCCTGGACCAGGGCGCCGATTTCGCGGCCCTGGCCCGGGAACTGAGCGACGACCGGGCTACGTCCGAAAACGGCGGCGCTTTGGGCTTTCTCACCCGGGGTTCGACCTTCCCGGAGCTTGAGGACGCGGCCTTCGGCGCCGCTTTAAGCGAAATGATCGGCCCGGTGGAAACTCCCGCCGGTTACCACCTTATCCAGGTCACGGCCCACCGGGCCGCCGGCCCCAGCCCCCTTTCGGAAGTCCGGGCCGAGTTGACCGGAGAGCTTAAGGTTCTCCAGGCCCGCCAGACGGCTGTAAACCTCCTGGAAGATCTACTGAACCGGACCGAAACCAACCCCGACCTGGACGATGCGGCCCGGAGCCTGGGCCTCCGGGCCGCCCAAAGCCGCTCCTTCACCCCTGACAATGCCCCCACTTTTTTCGAGAACGACTCCGAGGCCGTCCAAAGGGCCTTCAGCGCCCCCTTGGACCGGGTAGCCACGCCCTTTGAAGGCGAGCGGACCCTGGTGCTCTATATACCCAGGACGCGCCTGGAAAGCCGCATCCCGCCTCTGGAGGAGGTGCGGCAAGAGGCTGAACAGGCCTGGCGGGCGGAAGCCGCCGACGGCCTGACCCGGCAACGCCTGGAGGGCTGGTTGCCGGAAATAAGGGCCCAGGGCTGGGAAGCCTACCTGACCGCCCGGGAGCAGGACAGCCCCCTGAAAAGCGGGACCGGAGTTTTGACCACCCGCTACACCCAAACCAGTTCGCCGCCCTTTGAGGCAAGCGATCCCCAGGCCGTGACCGCCCTGGCCTTCTCGGTCACCCAGCCCGGCCAGATCCCGCCGGTGTCCCTGGCCGGCCGGCTGGACGACCGCTCCGGCCGCTTTCTCCTGCGTCTGGCCGAATACCAGACGGCCGACGAAAGCCGCCTGGACGGGCCCGAAGGCCGGACCTACGAATATTTCCTGAGCCTGAACAAAAGCAACCAGCTCCTGCAGGCCTGGCGCCTGGGACTCTACGAGGCCTCCAGGGACCGCATAGAAATCCCCCCCCACTTCCTCCAATGATCAGCGGAACCAGAGTAGCGGCATGTTCGACCGTTTAAGCGACAAACTATCCGGCGTCTTCCAGAAACTGGCCGGCCGCGGCAAAGTTAATGAAGCCGACCTGAAAAGCACCCTGAGGGAAGTGCGCCTGGCCCTTTTGGAGGCCGACGTCAATTACAAGGTGGTCAAGGATTTTCTCCAGTCCGTGGAGACCCGGGCCCTGGGGGCCGAAATCCTGGCCAGCCTGACCGCGCCCCAGCAGATACTTAAAATCGTTTTCGAGGAACTGCGCGACCTCATGGGCGGCTCGGCCAGCGACCTGGACCTGGGCGGCCGGCCCCCGGCGCCCGTCCTCCTGGTGGGTCTGCAGGGTTCCGGTAAAACCACCACCGCCGCCAAGCTGGCCTGGCATCTGAAAAAAAACGGCCGCAAGCCCTACCTGGTCCCGGCCGACGTCAACCGCCCGGCGGCCATCCTGCAACTGACCCGCCTGGGCCAGGAGGCGGAGGTGCCGGTCTTTCCCTCCACCCAGGAGATGACCCCGGTGGAAATAGCGGCCCGGGCGATGGTCGCGGCCGCGGGCGAGGGTTGTGACGCGGTTCTGATAGATACCGCCGGCCGCCTGACCATCGATGAAGAACTGATGGCCGAACTAGGCCGCCTGAAGGCGGCCGTTACCCCCCGCGAAATACTCCTGGTGGCCGATGCCATGACCGGCCAGGAGGCGGTGACCATAGCCGAGGCCTTCAACGCCCGCCTGGGGCTCAGCGGGGTCATTCTCTCAAAGATGGAGGGCGACGCGCGCGGCGGCGCGGCCATGAGTATCCGGGCCGTGGTGGACCGCCCCTTGAAATTCGTCGGCACGGGCGAGAAACTTGACGCCCTGGACGTCTTTCACCCCAATCGGGTGGCCTCGACCATCCTGGGCCTGGGGGACCTGGAAAGCCTCATCGACAAGGCCCGGGAGGCCGTGGACGAAGAGGAAGCCCGGGCCCTGGCCCGCAAAATGCAAAAAGGCGAATTCACCCTGGCCGATTTCCGGACCCAGATCCGCCAGATCAAGAGCATGGGTTCCCTGGAAAGCCTCATGGGCATGATTCCCGGACTCGGCAAGATGAAAAAACTGAAAGAAGCCAGGCCCGATGAAAAAGAACTCAAAAAAATCGAGGCCATTATAGATTCCATGACCCTTCAGGAGCGGGGGAATCACCTGCTCATCGATGCCGGCCGCCGCCGCCGCATTGCCCGCGGCAGCGGCACCACCGTGGCCGACGTCAATCAACTCCTGAAGAATTTCACGGAAACACGCAAAATGATGCAGCGCTTCACCAAGGGCGGCCTGAAAAACCTGCTCCGCTGACCATCGTTTTTTGCTTATTACCAAGGAGAGAGAGATACACATGGCATTGAAGATCCGGCTGGCCCGCCTGGGGGCCAAGAAAAAACCATTCTACCGCATCGTAGTGGCCGACAGCGCCGCCAAGCGTGACGGCCGTTTTCTGGAAATCGTGGGCCTGTATGACCCCAACCAGAACCCGGCCAAGGTGACCATAAAAAAAGACCTCGTGGACCTGTGGCTGTCCCGGGGGGCCAAACCCACCGACACGGTCCACAGCCTTCTCCGCCGGGGCTGACTTGAAAGAACTCATAGGATACCTGGCCTCAAACCTGGCCGAGCGGCCGGAAGAGGTGCGGGTCATGGAAAGCCGGGATGAGAAAGGCCCGCTTTTGCTCCTGACCGTGGCCCCGGAAGACCAGAGCCGCCTCATCGGCAAAGAGGGCCGCACCATAAGGGCCATGCGTTCGCTCCTGGCCGCCTCGGCGGCCAAGACCGGGGTCCGCTATGTTCTTAAGATAGCCGGCGGGGATTTGGGGCCCGCGACGGAAGAAGACCTGAAAACCACGGAAACCGATGCGGCCGAAGGGCCATGACTGAGGCCCGGGAGAAAGCGGAGAGCCCGGCAAAAGACCAGGGGTTTGTGGAACTAGGGCGGGTGCTCAGGCCCAACGGGGTGGGCGGGGCCTTCCTAGTCGCGACTTACACCGAAGACCCGGAAACCATCCTGGCGGGCGCCGGACTGGAGATATGGTCGCCCGACGGCCGCGAAAGGCGCCGAGCCGAGGGCCTGACCGGCCGGCCGGGAACAACCGGGCTGATCGTCAGACTTCCAGGCCTGAGTTGCCGTGAGGAAGCGGCGGCCCTGAAAGGCTGGCGCCTGGTCAGGCCCCGGGCTCTCCTCCCCCCCCTGCCGGACGACGAAGTTTACTGGGCCGACCTCCTGGGCCTTTCGGTTTCCACCCCGGCCGGCCGGGCCTTGGGCCGGGTCGGAAACCTGATGGAAGCGGGCGCCGGCCTCCTGTTGGTGGTGAGCGACCAAGACGGCGCCGAAAGGCTCATTCCCTTTCAGCCGGACTTCGTGGCCGAACTGGACCTCTTAGGCGGCCGCCTGGTCGTCGATCCTCCCCCGGGACTGCTGGACTTATAATCCCGATCAGGATTCCATGTGGGTCTTATACCACTCGGCGAAGTGGCGGTCGTGAATGTTGATGTGATTGCCCAGCCAGTCCACCACCGTGCCGTTCACGGCCAGAACAACCAATTCCCGCTGCTCCTTATCGCTCGCGGTCTTGGCCAACTGGGACTTAAGGTCTATTAAAGCCCTGATGAAATCGGTGTGCATCTCCTTGTGCTCCGGCAGGCCCGGATACCGGCTGGCCACCTGAAGGGCCTCCTCATCGGCGAAATGCTGCACCACATAGGCATCGAGGAATTTGAAGGTATCGTCGATCTTGGTTCCCTGGTCGCTGTCTAAAACCAGGTTCACCAGGCGGTAAAGTTCCCGGTGCTGGTTGTCTATCCGTTCCACCCCGGTCTCCAGCTTGGCGTTCCACTCCAATCCCATTTTCCGTCTCCTTTCTCTATTCCCGGATCCTTAAGATGGATCCTCCGAATGGGCCTATCAGAAAGCCTCGCCGCCCCCCTCCAAGGTCTTAAGACGGTCGATGACGGCTTTAAGATTGGTCAGTTTCATATTGGGGCAGAATATTTCCGCCTCGGTTTCATGAAAATTTTTGTCCGGCCGGCTCAAAGTCAGGAATTCGGCCAGGCCGGCCTCGCTGACGATTATGAAATCCCGGGCCGGGGATTCGGCGCAGAAGCGGCCCAGGCCCGCGCTGTCGCCGACAAAGTCGGCCCCGGCCCGCACCTCTGGCCGGCATAGCAGATTGACCGCCACCGGGGCCCCGGGGTGCCGGTCCCGGGCCTCGGCCAAGTCATCGGCGGTGGCCAGTTCATGCACCTGGCAGACGGCCCGGGGCCAGCGCCAGACTACCTGGTCCCCGAAACCGGCCCAGTCGACCAGTTGCGGCCCGGGCAGGGCCAGGATGGGCGCTCCAGCCAGGCGAGACAACCGTTCCGCCGCCGTGGCCGGGCTTATTTCCAGGTCGGCCAGGGCCCTTATCTCCGGTCTGGCCTTGAGATCGACCACCACCCGCGCCCGGGGAAAGCGACGCCTGGCTTCCTCCACCGCCTCCGGGCCGACCGCTTCGGCCAGGGGGCAGGATAAATCGGTCCGCGGCGTCCATATTTCCGCCCGCGGCCGCCCGGCTTGGGCGGCCTCGACCATGAAAGAGGCCCCGCAGATCAGCACCCGTCGCCCTGGGCCCGCAGCCAGGGCTTTTTCCACCACTTCGTAGGAGCCGCCCACGAAATCGGCCACGGCCTTTATTTCCGCCCGCTGGTAGAAATGGGCCAGGATATCGACTTTATGCCGCCCGGCCAGGAC
>JAITBV010000225.1 GCA_031283395.1 Candidatus Adiutrix sp. | reverse complement strand
TTTTTGCCGGCCGGGATGAACTTGGTCCTTTTAAAGGTATCGGTTTCAATGACGTGGACGCCCGACCGGTAATAGTCCGTGGCCAGGCAGTATTTGCCGTCATGGGTGACCAGGAGGTAATCCGGGGCCGATTCCTCCCCGTCGGAAACGTCGATTATCTCGACCTTGCCGCTGGCGATGTCGATCTTGGCCATCTGCCCGGACAATTCACCGGTGGCGAAGAGGGTCTTGCCGTCCGGGGTCAGGGCGATGTGGTGCGGCCCGAAGGGGCCGGGGATATTGATCTTGCGGATAAGTTCCTGGGTGGAAATATCCACGATGCCGACCGCGGAATCGCCCTTGTCGTTGATGAAGACGTATTTGCCGTCCGGGGTGCCGTTGGTGCCCGGCAGGTTGCTGCCGGAGAACACGGGTTCGTGGGTGTCGACGCCGATGGGGATCAGCTTGATGGTCTGCAGGCTCGGCAGGCCGATGACCTGCAAAGTGCCTGAAATGCCGCCGGAGGCGAAGATGATCCATTCATCCTTCGGGGCCTTGAGGGTGTCGGGCGCCTGGGCGTAAAGGACGTTCCCGCCCAGGGCCGCGATGGCCAGCGCGCCCAGCATCCCGGCCAGGGCCGACCAGGGTTTGTTGCCTTTTGATTTCATGATGTTTCTCCTTTTGGTCTCAAGGTCATTTCCGGCGTGAAAGATAGGCGGATACGGCGTGCCGTTCCTCGTCGCTTAAGGGTATCCTCGACATGATGGTCGTCTGGCTGACGATATCCGGGTTTATGACCACCCGCTCGATATACACCCGGTTGACCCGCGAGCCGACCTGCGTCAGGTCCGGGGCCATGAAACCGCCCTTGCCGTCCATGGCGTGACACAGCATGCAGAACCTGTTGAATATATCAGCCCCCTCGGCCATCTGCCCCTCGGTGATGGGCGGCAGGTCCATGTGAAGCTCCGAGTCCTCCATCACGGCCAGCCCGGTGAGGGTGAAAATGGCCAAGAGGACCCCGAAGCCCAGGGCGGCGGCGCGCGGTCTGCGGCTGAGGCGGGTCTCCTCCCCCCGGTCCAAAAACGGCCACAGGATAAGCATGGCGCCGGCCAGCACGGGCAAAACAAAGGTGCCGACGACCATCAGCGGACCTTTGAAATATTTCAGCAACTGAAAGTAAAAGAGAAAATACCATTCCGGCCGGGGCACATACGCCGAATCGCTCGGGTCGGCGATCTCCTCCAGCGGGACCTGCCAGAAGAAAGCGAGAAGGGCCAGGGCCAGGAGCGCCAGGAGGGCGACCACAGCTTCCACGAAAACATGGTTCGGGTAGAAGGGGTGGGGGGTCTGGCCCGGCCCGGCCGCGGAATGAGCTTTGGTCATACGTCCCGCTTTCTCACAGGGGGCCGGAAATGCCCTGGCGCCGGACCATGAAAAAATGGGCGCCCAGAAAAGCGATCAAAAGGGCCGGCAGCAGCATGACATGGATCATGAAAAAACGCCCCAGGGTCAGGGTCCCCACCTCGCCGCCGCCCCGGACCGCCTCGGCCAGAAGGTCGCCGACCAGGGGAACGGTCTCGATCATGTTCAGGCCCACGGCGGTCGCCCAAAAGGCTTTCTGGTCCCAAGGCAGAAGATAGCCGGTAAAGCCGAAGCCCGAGATGATGAACAGAAGGAAGACCCCGGCGACCCAATTGAGTTCGCGGGGGTTTTTATAGGACTTGGTGAAAAAGACGCGCATCATATGGATAAACACCATGAAAATGACCGCGCTGGAGCCCACCCGGTGGAGGTTTTGCACAAAGCCGCCGAAAAGCACTTCGTTTTTGATGTAACTGACGCTGGCGTAGGCATGGTCCGGGGAGGGGCTGTAATAGAGCATCAGGAACATGCCGGTCAGAAACTGGAGCAGGATTATAAAAAAGCTTATCCCGCCGAAACAGTAGATGAAGGCCAGGGGGGTCCGGCCCGGGTTGGCGTGGTCAGGGACCGGGTAATCGGCTATTTCCCGCCAGAGGGGCGTGAGGTTGAGGCGCTGGTCGATGAACTGATATATCCTGCCCACGTTCACGCCTCCCGGATAAAAACGGTTCCGTCTTCGACCCTGGAGACCAGCCGCGGCAGGGGGCTGGGCGGCGGCCCTTCCACGACCCGGCCCTCGGGGTCGAAGACGCCGCCATGACAGGGACACCTGAATTGGCCGGCCCGGGCATCCCAATCCACGCCGCAGCCCAGGTGGGTACAGCGGTTGGAAAGGACGGTGAGAGTGCCGTCGTTGTTTTGCACCACATAGGCCATTTTTTTCGTGGCCGCGGTGGTCCAGCCGTCCTGGCGGTCATACTGATAGGTCACCTTGGTGGGGCGGCTGTCCTGCAGTTCCGAAACCTTGATGAGGCTGATCCAGTCCCCGCTTTTTCCCCGTTTTCTGAGCGGGGAAAGGGAAAACCCGGCCAGAGGGAGGCCCAGGCCCAGCCCGAGGAGGGCGACCGCCGCCGCCAACCCCCGGGCCAGGAACCGGCGCCGGGAATGGGGGGTTTCAGTTTCAACCGCGGCCATGAACAGCCTTTCTCAGCCCGGAAAATCCGCCGCCCGAGCCGTCCGGGTTCCGGGATATGACCATGAATTCAACCATCTGGCTTCACTCAATGTTGTAAATACAACATACGATGTTGTAAATATAACATACGGGCCGAGCCAAAGTCAAGGCGCGGGGCCGCTTATTCTATCGACATGACCGGGGCGTCGACATTTAGGTGGTTTTCCCAGGGGGCGAAATCCGTATTCGCATACGGCGAGACCTCGGTGGTGGTTATCTCGTCCCCGTCCTCGGGTATCGGGGCGGTGGAACCAGGATTGTGGCGGCGGGGCCCGCGGGGGGTCCCGGGGCGGCTCCCGAGTTGGCCTTCGGGCTGGTCCACGGCCTGGCCTAGGGTTTGATCCGCGCCCCGCTCTCCCGGCCTTCCGGCCTCTGGCCCGCGCTGAAAGTTTTGAGCCAGGGCCGGGGCGGCCCAGAAAAGGACCAGGCCTAAAATAAAAAATTTTTTCATACTACCCCCCTCGGGTCCAGCCCCGGCCCAAGCGGCCGGCCGGTGCGGTTGAAAACCTAAAAATCTAAAGCGGGAACATCTCCACTTCGTCCGTCCCGGGGTGGCCGGGAAAACTGGCCACGGCCGACCTCTGGGTCCATTTTATATCCAGTTCCAGTTTCCCCGGGCTGAGCCGGCCATCTTGGTCCAGGCAGACAGCCTCGGCCCTGAAGCCCCGGGCCGGGTCTTCGGACTTTATTTCCAGCCGGGCCAGGCCGGCGCAGCCGCCCCTCGGTTCCAGGCGGGCCAGGAAATATTTGAATATCCTGGATTCCGGCCCGGTGTGCTCAATATCGGCCCTCAGGGTCCGCCGGTTCACGAAGCGCCGCTTGAGCCCGATGAGGTCATGGCGGATCAGCCCCAGGTCCTGGCTGTCGTTGAGGCGGGCCGCGGCCATGGCCGGCGGCGGCGGCGGCGGATGGTGGACCGAGCCCCGGAAAAACATGAAAGAAACCAGGACGATCAGGGCCAGGACCAGGCTTCCGGCCGCGAAACAGGCCTCGCCCGACCAGGCCGCCCGGGGGAAGATGGTCACTTCCTCGTCATATTCGGGCGGGGGGGCCGAGGCGGCCGCGGACGGGCTCCTGGCCTGGAGCCGGCTTAAAAGTTCCCGCCGGGCCTGGCTGTCGCCCGCGGCCAGTTTCGGGCCGGCCGCGGGCGCGGGGGAGGAAAGATCGGCCCCCTGGCCCGGGGGTTTTAAAAAAAACCTTTCCCCGCACCTGGGGCAGTGGGTCCAGGCCCCGGCCGGCGGAATGCGGGCCGCGTCCGTGTGGAGAGGCCGGCCGCATTTCGGGCAGGCCAGCTTCAGATCCCGGGCCGGGCCGGCGGCCGGGGGAGCGGCCGGTGGTCCCGGGGGCGGCCCCGAAGCCGGCCGGGCCGGGCCTTGCGGGGTCAGAAAAAATTTCTCCCCGCACTTGGGGCACCGGGCCCACCCGCCCGAAGACGGAACCCGGGCCTCGGACACGGACAGGCCGTGGCCGCATTTGGGGCAGTTGAGTTTCATTATACCAGGGCCGGGCCCGCCCCGAAAGCCGGGGCGGGCCTGGCGGTCACCTCAGATCATTGAAAAGATCGGCCTCTGAAATGGAGAAGCCCATGTCCAGCACTTCCCGCCAGGAGACTATGGCGCTGCGGTCGCTCTGGTCAGAGGGCAGGTAAATGCGGTTACGGTTGGAGTTGAAGCTGGTGTTGCCGTAAACCGTGCCTTCACCCGTTTTCAAGATCCAGGCTTCGGAGGCCAGGCCCTTGCCGGAGCGCTTGACCCCGGTGGACTGGTCAAGCAACTTCGAGCTCCCGTCAGAGTCCGTAAAGGCCCTCTGGTTGCCCTCCTCGAACCCGCCGTAACCCAAAAATTCGGGATGGGGCAGACCCGTGTAGGTATCGATGACGTTCAGGAAACTGTCGCCGACGGGGTTGCAGACATTGTCATTGGTCAGATAACTGGTGAAAACCGTGTTGGAGCGGCCGTTGGCCAGGCCGTCTATCTGGGGCTGGGTGGTGACTATCTCGAACCGGGTCTTGCCCACCCCGGGCTCATTTATGCCCAGCACCCACAAGCTCTCCAGTTTGCGCTTGTAGCCCCGGACCACGGGGTCGCCCCCGCTGTCCTTGGCGATCATGTTGGTGTAGAGGGCGCCGTAGGACTCCACGGGCTCCGGCGCCCCGGGCACGCTGACGGGAGGCGCCAGGACGCCGGACTGGCCATAGATCAGGGTGTGGCTGACATCCACGATGGGCTTGTCGGCCGGGCCGCCCACTTCGGCAAAGGTCATGCGGCCGTTGGCGCCCAGGGGTTCCTTAAGGCCGAAGAAATACTGCTCGTGGTTGTCGCAGCAACCCTCAAAGGCCGCGCCCGTGGCGCTCCGGTTCGTGCCGCAGGGCACCTGGTCCAGGTTGGACCAGATGCGCCCGCTGCCGAAGACCACCCACAGGTTGCCCACGTTGTCGTAGGTGGAGTTGACGGCCCCGGTTATGGGCTTGTCAGCCCTGTAGAAGGGGGCCAGGCGCCAGGAATCCACCGGCAGGGGGGTGCCGTTGGCATCGGCCATCTGGAGGCGATAGACCGACCCGACATCCCCGACACTGTTCTTGGCCGTCAGGCCCAGGTAGACCGCATGGTGGCTCCAGGCCTGCGTCCCCCCCGAGGCGTCCTTGATCAAATGGTTGGCCACGGGCAGAAAGGAGCCGTTGAAGAAGCTGTTGGCCTCGGAGGCGGTGAGCGGATCCGGCGTGGCGGTCGAACCCGGGTCCCTGTCCCGGGCCCGGGCGTATTGCCCGGTCAGGGCATCCAATACTATGAGCCGGGCGTTCTGGGTGCTTATGCCGTCATAGGCCCGGTAGCCGTAGAGGGGGTCGGGCCGCCCTCCGGGCAGGTCGCTGGTCGGCCCGCTGGGCAGGACCACATACCAGTTATTGCCGTTGCGCACCACGGTGGGCGAGGCGGA
>JAITBV010000102.1 GCA_031283395.1 Candidatus Adiutrix sp. | reverse complement strand
CGCCTTGGCGAGATAGAACACTTGCCCGTACCCGATTCCAGCGTTGACGTGGTGCTTTCCAATTGCGTCATCAACCTTTCCCCGGACAAGCCACAGGTTTGGCGGGAAATATTCCGGGTACTCAAGCCCGGCGGCCAGGTGTCCGTATCCGACCTGGCCCTTTTGAAACCCCTGCCCGGCAACTTACGGGAAATGGCGGCGGCCCTGGTGGGTTGCGTGGCCGGGGCCGCGCTGGTGGAAGAAACCAGGTCCATGCTGGAACAGGCCGGCTTTAAGTCCATCATCCTCACTCCTAAGCCTGACTATGTGCGGAATATGCAGGAATGGAATGACCCTCTGTATAAACAGATTGCCGAAACCTTGCCGAAAGGCGAGGAAATGGCGGATTACGTTGTCAGCTTGGACATTGAGGCCAGGAAATAGGGGCGCTCATTGTGAATACACTCGTAGATGAAATTATGCTCCATGTCAGTCAGGGCTATTGTTGCAGTCAAGTCTTAATGCTTTTGCAGATGCGAAAATTCGGACATGAAAACCCGGAACTTATTCGGGCCATGCACGGCCTCTGCTATGGCATTGGCGGCTCCGAAGGCCCCTGTGGTTTACTCTCCGGTGGAGCCTGTGTGTTTGGCTACTTAATCGGACGTGGAAAAGATCAGGAAAGTGCCCACCCTTCCTTTGTCCCATTGGCGGCGGATTATCAGCAATGGTTTGCCGTGCGGACGGAAAGGTACGGCGGCACAGCCTGTTTTCAGATCATGGAGGGTTTGAGTGCGGAAACCGGCATACCTCGCCCCGGTGCGGGCGAGCAACCCAGCCCTTGCCTGTGCGGGAGTCTGTTTATTGAATGTTGGGAAAAAATCCACGCGCTATTAGAAGAGTATCAAATACCCATGACACATTATACACGCAGCAACCCTTGCCGTTCTCCGCAAACGGATAAGCATCCTGGCGAAACAGTTTGAAACGAATCTAGCATAGGCGCGGCCCGACTCCAAACGGTTCTTGATGATATTGCCGCAACATAAAGGATCGAAAAATATGAGCCAATCGGCATTACAGCGGCTTTCCTTCCTTGACCGTTACCTTACCTTGTGGATTTTCCTGGCCATGTTCATAGGAGTAGGTCTTGGGTGGGCCGCGCCTGGTGTGAAGAACCTCATCAATTTTTTCCAGGTGGGCACGACCAACATTCCTATCGCCGTCGGGCTTATCCTGATGATGTATCCGCCCCTGGCGAAAGTGAAATATGAGCAGCTTGGGCAGGTATTCCGCAACAGAAAAGTGCTTCTGCTCTCCCTGGTGCAGAACTGGATTATCGGCCCCGTTTTCATGTTCCTCTTGGCGATTGCCTTTCTTTCCGGCAACAACAGCTACATGGTGGGCCTTATACTCATAGGTTTGGCCCGCTGTATCGCTATGGTAATTGTCTGGAATGATCTGGCCGGGGGCGACAGGGAGTATTGCGCTGGACTGGTGGCCTTCAACTCAATTTTTCAGGTTCTTTTTTTCTCCATTTACGCCTATGTATTCATCACCGTGTTGCCGCGCTGGCTTGGTCTGTCCGGGGCCGTGGTGGACATCAGCATGGGGCAGATTGCCGAAAGCGTCTTTATCTATCTGGGCATACCTTTTATCGCCGGGGTGGCTTCCCGTTTCTACGGTCTGAAAGTCAAAGGCCTGGACTGGTACGATAAAGTCTTTATTCCCCGCATAAGCCCCTGGACTCTGAGGGCGCTCTTGTTCACCATTCTGGTGATGTTCTCCCTCAAGGGTGAATACATTGTAGAGCTTCCCTTGGACGTGGCGAAGGTGGCAATCCCTCTGTTGGTATACTTCCTGGTCATGTTTTTGCTCTCGTTCTATCTGTCCAAACGGGCGGGCGCGAATTACGAGCAGTCGGCAACCCTGTCCTTTACCGCCGCTTCCAACAACTTTGAGCTGGCCATAGCCGTGTCTATCGCCGTGTTCGGCCTTAACTCCGGCGAAGCGTTCGTAGCGGTCATCGGCCCCCTGGTGGAAGTGCCAGTATTGATTGGATTGGTAAATGTGGCGCTGTGGTTGAAAAAGCGATGGTGGGGCTATGTGGCGACTACTTGAAACAAACCAAATATACTTATTTGTCATAATGCAAGGAGGCGAAAATGAGCTCGTTGACTCAAGCCAGCGGAAGTGAAAAAGTCGGCAAATTCGGTTACGCTTGTCAATCGCCGAGGTTGCAACAGTTTACTGGCCTTTGTCCTCACTGCGGCCAGGAAATGGAGTTCTTCACGGTCGCCGAAATCAAAAATCAACGGTACTGTTACCATTGTAAGGGAAAATTCGACAAAGACAAGTTCCTTACAGATCTCGGTTTATCTATTTGAAGTCTCTGTTTTCGAGCGACATGGAGCAATTACGATGCTACTGACTGGATATACCAAAACATTTTCCCTGCCAAGCTGTATGCCAGGTTCTACCTCTCTCCATTGTGTGGCTGATCTCAATGAGGACATAAGCGAAGTTCTGCCCTTCATAAACGCCACTATAGGCGGATATGCCTACATTAAGGAACCTCCATCGGTCAGCTTTAAAATGTATGGCAAACTTCTGTCCGTTCATGCCAGGCAGATTTGCGTCAACGCCTTGAAAGACGAAGAAGAAGGAGAAAACATTTTAAAGTGGCTGATGAAAGAAATCAATGACGCCTGGGAGAACCGGAAGACCATTGAGCCGAAGTATGAAGACCCACCCAAGCCAACTATGGTGCAAGTCTTAAAACTATTACCCAAAACAAACTGTAAAGAGTGCGGCCTGCCGACTTGTATGCTTTTCGCCACCAGAGTGATGGAAGGCCTTAAAGGTGCTGATGACTGCCCGCCATTAACGAGTGATCAAAAGGAAGCTTTCAAACAGTTTCTTTCCGGCTTTGTGTTCGATGTTTAAGGGGGCGTCCATGCCTACCGTTGAATATCAAGGGGAAATTTTTGAAGTTGATGATGAAGGTTTTTTGGCTGATTTCAATGACTGGAACGAAACATGGGCCGAGTACGCCAGCCAGAATGAGGACATTGAGTTGACTGACGAACATTGGACCGTGATTAAGGCCCTCCAAGATCACTACAGGGCCAATGGCATCCCGCCTATGGTCAAGCTAATTACCCGGCTGACGGGGCTAAAGCTCAAATATATCTATGAGCTATTTCCTTCAGGCCCTGGCCGGGGGGCCTGTAAACTTGCCGGGTTGGGTAAGCCTCACGGGTGTATTTAAAGAACTGCCAATTCTGCTTTACCTCCTTCTTGCAAATGGCTTTAGGAGATTATAAAAAATGAGCGGCAATGAACTTGAAAAGGCCTGCCTTCTCTGCGGCCAACCACTGGTATACAGTCAAGAGGCCCATGAAGCTGAATGTTCCGGCTGCGGCCGGAGTTTCGCGACCAACGCCGAATGCGAAGACGGCCATTTCATATGCGACGAATGCCACGGCGCGAAAAGCAGGCCGGTGATTTTTTATTACTGCGCCAATACGGAAAAGCGCGACCCTTACGCCATCGCCAATGAGATCATGCAAAACCCCACCGTGCATATGCATGGACCGGAGCATCATGTTCTGATAGGCTCCGCTCTATTGGCGGCCTATCGTAATTGCGGCGGCCGGATCGACCTTACGGAAGCGCTGAAGATCATGAGTCAGCGGGGCAGCCAGGTACCCGGCGGCATATGCGGGCTTTGGGGCAACTGCGGGGCCGGAACCAGCGCGGGCATATTTACGAGTATCATTACCGGCAGCACACCCCTGGCCGGCAATAGCTGGAAACTGTCCAATCTGATGACCGCGGAATGCCTTAAAAATATCGCCGGATCGGGCGGTCCGCGCTGCTGCAAGCGCGACGGGTTTATCGCAATAAAAACCGCCGTGCCGTTTATTGCCGAAAATGTCGGCGTAAAAATGGACCTGACTGAAAAAATCGAGTGTCATTTTTCAGAGCGCAATAAGGAATGTCTAAAAAAACAATGCCTCTTTTTCGTGACTTAGTCCCGGCTTGACGGGGGCGGAAATTGGGCTTATTCTTAAGCCTTGGAAAACAGCTTTAATCCAAGGAGACGACCATGCTGGTGGCCCCTTCGGTTTATTTCTACCCCTTCAGCTCGGCCAGGGAAAACAACTGCAACACCATCGTCCTGGACGGCCCGGAAAAAGTCATCATCGACCCCGGGCACAAGCACCTGTGGCCGGCCCTGGCGGCCAGGCTGGAGGAGGACGGCCTAAGCCCCCGGGACATAAGCCTGGTCCTCCACACCCACTGTCACCCCGACCATATGGAGGCCGGGGAATTTCTGGAATTCGACTATGGGGCGGTCCAGGCCATGAGCGAGGCGGAGGCCGGATTCCTGGCCGGGGCGGGCCGGGAATTCTTTCCCTGGATGGGCCTGGATTATCCCCGGGGCTCCATCGGCCGCCTTTTGGAGCCGGGGCCCCTGGACCTGGGCGACAAGGTCGTCCAACTCCACCTGACCCCCGGGCACACCCCGGGCAGCCTGTGCCTCCACTGGCCGGAGGCCGGGCTGCTGATCACCGGCGACGTGCTCTTCGCCGGCTCCATCGGCCGGGTCGATTTCCCGGGGGGCAGCCCGCAGGCCCTTTCAGCCAGCCTGGACCTTTTGGCCGGGCTGGAAAAAGTTGACCTGGTCCTGCCCGGCCACGGCCCGGCCGTGGTGGGAGCGGATCTGGTCCGGGACAACTTCAGGACGGTGCGCCGCTTTTTCGGATCCTGAGGCGGACCATGCTCGACAACCATATCCGTTCAGTCCTCCTGTTGACCGCCCTGACCCTGGTGGTCCTGTCCTTCGGCCTCCTTCTGGGCGGCGACCAGGGTTTGAAGGCCGCCCTGGTCCTGGCCCTGGTGATGAACCTCTCGGCCTGGTGGTTTTCGGCCAATTTGGTGCTGGCCCAGACCGGGGCCCGGCTGGTGGGCCCGGAAGCGGCTCCGGAACTCCACGCCCTGACGGCCCACCTGGCGGAGAGGGCGGAATTGCCCATGCCCCGCCTGGCCGTGGTGGACGACCCGGCCCCCAACGCCTTCGCCACCGGCCGCGGCCCCGGCCAGGCGGTGGTGGCCGTGACCACGGGCCTTTTAAACCTTCTGAACCGCGAAGAGCTGGCCGGGGTGCTGGGCCATGAATTGGCCCATGTCAAGAACCGCGACATCCTGGTGGGTTCCCTGGCCGCGGTCCTGGCCGGGGCGGTCATGCTCCTGGCCGACCTTACCCGCTTCGGCCTGATGTTCCTGGGTTCCGGCCGAAACCGGGGCGGCGGCCACCCGGTAGCGGCCCTCCTGATGGCCTTCCTGGCCCCGATGGCGGCCCTGGTAATCCAGGCGGCCATTTCCCGCTCGCGGGAATACCTGGCCGACGACGGGGGGGCCGACATTGCCGGCACCCCTGACGGCCTGGCCTCGGCCCTGGACAAGCTGGGCCGCCGGCAAGGCCAGTCCCGGCGCTCCGTCCCGGGAGCGGCCCACCTTTACATCGTCAGCCCCTTGAACCAGCGTTCGCTGAAAAATCTCTTCGCCACCCATCCGCCCCTGGAGGAGCGCATCGCCCGGCTGCGGGGCGAGATAATATGACCCGGGCGCCTCTCTCCCGCCGAAGGCCCGGGAGAGAGGCAAAAATCGTTGACTAACCAGGGGCCGGTAAGATACAATGAAATATTGACCAGCGTTATTTATAAAGCTCAACGGCCCCAAAAACCATAAAGAGGTGATCTTGGCTAGAGACGACCTGATGAAACTGGAAGGCAAGGTCACCCAGACCCTGGGAGGCGGACACCTGGACGTTGAAACCGCCGATGGCGTGAAGATCCGGGCCATGCTTTCGGGCCGTCTCAAGCGCTTTAAGATCCGCGTGCTCATGGGTGACCGGGTGGAAGTGGCCGTTTCGCCCTACGACCCCACCCACGGGCTTATCACCTACCGCCTGAAATGAGCCCCCGACCGGGCGGCCCTGAACCCTCCATGCCCGCAGCCCCCATAATCGAAGATTTCCTGGACCTGGTCCGGTTGAACGTCAACTCCCTTAAGGAGCGGGCCATCGCCGACGATCTTCGGGCCAGGCTGACCGCCCTGGGCCTTGACGTGGAAGAGGACGACGTCGGAGGCCGTCTCGGCGGCGAGGCCGGCAATCTCATCGCCCGCCTGCCCGGCGAGGCGGGCCGGCCCGTGATCATGTTTTCCGCCCATATGGACCGGGTGGAAAATCACGGCCGCATCCGGCCGGTGGTGGACGAGGCCCGGGGAATCATCACCAGCGACGGCACTTCCATCCTGGCGGCCGACGACGTGACAGGCCTGGCGGCCATCCTCGACGGCCTGCGCCGGGTGCGGGCCGCGG
The DNA here is from genome assembly GCA_031283395.1 of Candidatus Adiutrix sp. The sequence goes on along the minus strand of JAITBV010000102.1, from coordinate 1,451 downwards.
GCCGGCCCCACGGCGAGGTGGAGGTCGTCTTTTCAGCGGCCGAGGAGATCGGGCTTTTGGGGGCCAGGCACCTGGACTTCAGCCGGCTCAAGGCCCGGACGGCTTACGTTCTGGACTGCGGCGGCGACCTGGGTCTCATCGTCAACCAGGCGCCGACCCAATACAGTTTCCTCATAACCGTCCATGGCCGGAGCGCCCACGCCGGCATCGCCCCGGAGACCGGGCTTTCAGCCATACGAGTGGCGGCCACCGCCCTCACCCGCCTCCCCGAAGGGCGGCTGTCCCCCGTTAGCACCAGCAATTTCGGCGTCATCCAGGCCGGCCAGGCCACCAATATCGTCTGCGAGCGCTGCGAGATAAAGGGCGAGGCCCGCAGCACGGACCAGGCGGAACTTAAGGCCTATCTCGAAAAGGTGAAACTGGTCTTTGAAGAGACCGCCCGGGAATTCGGAGCCGAGGCCCAAATGGAAACCAGCCTTGAATACCTGACCTTCCGGGTCGAAGAAGACCATCCGGCCATAGACCTGGCCCGCCGGGCCATGAAAAACCTGGGCCTGACCGCCCGCGTCACGGGTACCGGCGGGGGTATGGACGGCAACCATTTCAACCAGCACGGCCTGACCGCGGTGGGTCTGGCCCCGGGCTTCAGCCAGGCCCATACCCCCAGGGAGGAACAATCCATCGCCCAACTCATCGATTGCGGGCGGCTGGTGGCGGAAATAATCTGGGAGGCGGCCGAGGGCCGGAGTGGAATTTGACCCCCAAATGTGTTATGCTAGAACAAGTTTTGTGATGGGAGCCCGGCCAAAAACTTGTTTTGGCTGGTTTTGCTTAAAGGAAACCCGAGCCGGTTGACGCCTCCTGAACTATGGCGAAGCGGCTGGAAACCAGACAGGCGTAAATGCGCGTAGGCGTTGGCTACAGCGACAATCCAGACACCATCCGGGCCGGCAAGCAGGCCGCGGCCGGGGCCTTGAAAGAGGCCGACCGGAGCCGCCCCTGCGACCTGGCCCTTTTGTTTTCCACCATCCGCCACGATCCCAAGGCTTTGATTTCAGCGGCGGCCTCGGTGCTGGGGCCGAAAGCCAAAATAATCGGCGGCGGGGCGGTCGGGGCCATCACCAATGACAGATTCGGCTACGCCGGCTGCCAGGTCGTCCTGGCGGCCATCTGGCTGGAAGACGTCCAGTGCGAGGTCCTGACCCAGGACGGCCTTGACCGGGATGAGGAAGAGGCCGGGCTTGAACTCGGCCGGAAACTGGCCGCTCTCAGCCTCAACGACACTTCGCCCGTCATGCTTTTTTACGATGCCGTCAACCGCTCCCAGGGCGACCTGCGCCTGATCATGGCCACCCCCTTCCTTAAGGGCCTGGAGCGGGGCCTGGGTTTCATGCCGGCCTTGGTGGGGGCCGGCCTCATGGCCGATTACGCCTGCTCGCCCTACTGGCAAT
>JAITBV010000157.1 GCA_031283395.1 Candidatus Adiutrix sp. | reverse complement strand
CGTGAACTGCTGGGTGACCCTGGCCTCGGCCGGGACCGCGGCCGGGACCGCGGCCGGGACCGCAGTCCCGGGAGTCAGTTTTCTGCCCCTGGGCCAGGGCTGGCCCGGCCTGGCCGGCCTCCTGGGCCGGCTGGCCGCCCTGGGCTTCCCGGTGGATTTCGCCCCCTGGCCCGGTGAGGATAGGGAGGAAAGGGCCGAGGGCCGACCCGGGTTCACGGTCCTGATTTCCGGGGCCAACCAGTTCGATAAAAAAGATCTGCCCCCGTCCCGCCGCCCGGCCCAGGCCGGATCGCGAGAATCATTTGAAGTACGGGCCGCTGAAGCCGGGGAGGCGGACCGGATGCAACTGGAGATCGCCAGGGCGCACCTGGAGACTATTTCGAGCTACCTGGAAAGCGCCAAGTCGTCCTTGGAAATGGTCGCCTCGCCCCGGCCCCTTCAGGCCGGTCCGCCTAAATCGGCGAAGCCGGACCGGCCGGCTCCGGCGGCCCATCCGGCGGCCGGCCCGGCCCGGGGGACAGAGGGTGACCTGGTCCTGGACATCATAGCCCGGGAAACCGGCTATCCCCGGGAAATGCTGAACCCGGACCTTAGCCTGGAGAGCGACCTGGGCCTGGATTCCATTAAAAAAGTGGAGATACTCTCCGCCCTGAGCGAAGAGAGGCCGGACCTGGCCGGCCGGCCGGCGGAAACCTTAAACTCGGCCGCGACCGTCCGGGATTTGATCGCCCTACTGGATTCGGTCCGGCCCCGGGCCGGCGCGGAGGCCGGCGGCTCGGAACCGGCCTCGGACCTGTGGGCCGAACTGAGGGACGTGGTGGCCCGGGAAACCGGCTACCCTCTGGAAATGCTCTCGCCCCCGATGCGGGTGAACGAGGATTTGGGCCTGGACTCCATCAAGCTGGTGGAGGTGTTGAGTCTCATGGCTGAACGTCTCGGCCGGACCGACCCGGCTCCCCCGGCGGCGGCCCTGGCCGCCGCCACTCTGGGTGAACTGGCCGAGGCCCTGGCCGCGGGTTCCGGCCCGCCACCGAAACCGGTGCCACTGACGCCCGTTTCAGCCGAAAGCGCCCCGGCCGGGACGGCGGCCGACCTGGTCTTCGAGGTGGTGGCCCGGGAAACCGGCTATCCCCGGGACATGCTTAACCTCTCCATGAACCTGGAGAGCGACCTGGGTCTGGAAACAAAAAAAAAAGTGGAAATCATAGCCGCCCTGGGGGAAAAGTTGGGCCTGGCCCCGCCCGAAGCCGGGACCGTAAACGATCTCGTCACCCTGGCCGACCTGGCGGCCCTGGCCTCCGGCAGCCAGGCCGTGGTTCCGCCGGCCCGAGCCTCATCCTCCCTGGATGACTTGCTCCTGGAAGTGGTGGCCCGGGAGACCGGCTATCCCCGGGATATGCTGAACCCGGACATGGACCTGGAGAGCGACCTGGGCCTTGATTCCATCAAAAAAGTGGAGATCATGTCCGCCGTGCTGGAGCGCCTGGCCGGCGAGGGGCTGACCGGCCCGGCCCCGGAGAGCCTTCAGGAGGCCCGGACCCTGGGCGAACTGGCCGGGCGGCTTTCGGCCGGCGGGACCGTCCGGCAAAAGGAACCGGTCAGCGTCTGGCCGTCGGCCGCGGATAAGGCCCCGCTCCCGGAACTGAAAGCGCTCCGGCGCGGCCCGGGCCGTCCGCCCAAAAACCGCTTTATTCAGACCCCCGCCGCCGGCGAGTCCGAGGCCAGGGTAGCCGAGCAGACCACCGCCTACCAGGTGGAGGCGGCGCCGATGGCCCTGGCCGAATTCAGCCAGGCCCCTCGCCCGGAAGGGGAGGCGATCCTGGTGGCCGATGAGGGGCCTCTGGCCGAAGCCCTGGCCGAATATTTCGCCCGTCGTCCGGAGGGGGGGGCGGTCCGCCGCTTCACCTGGCGGTCGGTGGAGGAACTGGCCCAGGCGCCGGAAACCCTGGGCAGTCTGGTCATGGTTGGCCCGGAGGACGGCGCCGGCCTGACCCCGACCCGCGAGGCCTTCCGGGTTTTGAAAACCCTGGGCCCGGCTCTCAAGCGGACCGCGGAGACCGGACGGACGGCCCAAGCCCTGGGCCTGACTTTTGGCGGAGGGGCTTTCGGTTTCGCCTCGGTCGGACCGGCCCCGGCGGCCAGCCCGGCCGAGGCCGCCCTGGCCGGACTGTTCAAGACTGCGGCCCGGGAATGGCCTGAAGTCATGGTTCGGGCGGTGGACCTGCCCAGAGAGGCGAACCTGCCCGCCGCCGGGCGCTACCTGCCGGCTATCATGGCCGCGGCGGCGGCCCAGGGCGCGCCGTCGGAAATTGGCTTCCTCGCTCCGGACCGCTGCGTGGCCCTCCGCCTTAAGCCTTATAGGCTGAAGAACATCCGGGTCCGGCACCTCAAGCCGGGGCAGACCGTCCTGGTCACCGGCGGAGCCCGGGGGGTGACGGCGGCGGCTCTTCGGGAATTGGCCCGGTCCTGGTCGCCCCACCTGGTCATCCTGGGGCGGACGCCTCTGGTCCAGGACGAACCGGAGTGGTTGAAAGACCTCGCGGATGAGGCCGCGGTCCGCCAGGCCCTGTGGCGGAGGGCCGAGGAGAAGCCGGAGCCCCGGGAACTGGACCGGGCCGGAGCCAGGATACTGGCTGAGCGGGAGGTGCGGACCAACCTGGCGGCCCTGGAGAAGACCGGGACCCGGGTGACTTATCTATCGGGGCACTTTGAATCAGATGGGGCTTTGAAGTCCGCCCTGGAAGAAATCAAACGTTTGTATGGTCCAATCCACGGCTTCATCCACGGCGCCGGGGTTCTGGCCGACAGCCTCATTCTCGACAAAAACGAGTCGGATTTCGATCAGGTCTTCAACACCAAGGCCCGTATGGCCCGTTTCATCCTGGAGGAATTGGAGGATCAGCCCCTAAACCTGGCCGTCTTTTTTTCCTCTTCCTCGGCCCGCTTCGGCCGCCGGGGCCAGGCCGATTACGCCGCCGGCAACGAATATCTCAACAAGCTGGCCCTTTCGCTGTCCCAGGGCCGACCCGGCACCAAGTGCCTGTCCGTGAACTGGGGGCCCTGGGCCGGCGGCATGGTGGACGAATCCCTGGCCAGGCTTTTCCAGGAGGAGGGCGTGGGCCTCATTCCCCTGGGTGAGGGGGCCAGGCTCTTCGCCAACCTGGTCGGCACCCCCAAGCACGACCCGGTGGAAGTGGTGGTCCTGGGCCGGGGCACCAGGCTGGAGGCCCTGTCCGGCGGAAGGCCCGAGCCCTCGGGAGCGGGCGGATGAAGGATAGCCGCCTTCCGCCGGAGCCCCGGTTCGCGGTCGCCGTGGTGGGCCTGGGCCTGTCCCTGCCCGGGGCGGCCACGGTGGAGGAATTCTGGACCAATATTCTGGAAGGCCGCCGCTTCTTCGCCCCGGCCACGGCCCTGGACTGGGGGGCCGAGCCGGAACTTTTCCTTAAGCCCGACGGCCCGGCCCCGGACAAGGTTTACAACCTCAACGGGGCCTATAACCAGGGCCGGACCATCGACCCCCGGGGGCTGGACCTGCCGGGGGATTTTGATTTGAAAAGCGCCGACGGCTCCCTGGCCTTCTGGCTGGCCGCCGGCCGCGACGCCGCGGCCCAGGCGGTCTGGGACCGGGTGGACCCGGCCCGGGCGGGGGTCATAGCCGGCCACACCATTCTCCCCACCACGGCCATGGCTGAAGCGGCCGTCAATCTCTACACCCGCGAGGCCACCAGGAACTGGGCCGCCAAACCTCAGTTGACGCCCCCCCCCCCGGGAGCCTTTCGCCTTTTGGGCCCCTCGGCCCGCCTTTTGGCCCGAGCCTTAGGTTTTAGCGGCGAGGCCTTCACCATAGACGCCGCCTGCGCCTCTTCCCTCTACGCCGTCCACCTGGCCGCGAGGAAGCTTTTAAACGGCGAAATGCAGGCCGTCATCACCGGCGGGGTGGCCAAGGCCGACGCTCTCTTCACCCAGATGGGCTTCTGCCAGCTCCGGGCCCTGTCCGCCTCCGGGGCCCTGACCCCCTTTGACCGTTCAGCCGACGGCCTCATCGTCGGTGAAGGGGCCGTGGCCCTGGTCCTCAAGCGCCTGGACCGGGCCCTGGCCGACGGCGATACGGTGCTGGCCCTCATCCGGGGCGTGGGTCTGTCCAACGACCAGACCGGCAATATACTGGCTCCCCAGGCCGAAGGCCAGGCCCGGGCCATGAAGGCCGCCTGGCAAGCCGCCGGGCTGGCCCCGGCCGGCCTGGGCCTCATTGAAGCCCACGGCACCGGCACCATACTGGGCGATCGGGTGGAAGTGGAGACCATCAAGGCCCTTCTGACCGACCCGGATTTTCCCCGGCCCCAGGCCGCCCCGTCCGTCGCGCCGGTCCTCGGCTCGGTCAAAAGCAACATCGGTCATCTTTTGTCCGCCGCCGGGGCGGCCGGTTTGGGCAAGGTCATCCTGGCCCTGTCCCGCCGCACCCTGCCGCCCACCGCCGGCTTTCAAGCCGAGGCTCCGGGTCTTGACCTGGCCGCCGCTCCGGCCCTCCGCATCCTTACCCGGCCCGAGCCCTGGCCGGAGGGCAGGGATCCCCGCTTGGCCGTGGTCAATGCCTTCGGCTTCGGCGGGGTCAATGCCCAGGTCATTGTGGAGGAATACGTGCCGGAAAGCCGGCCGGGCGGCCCGACCGCCGCCCCTGACCTTAAAGCCGCGCCCGCCCCGGCGGCCGTCCCCCCGCCGGTCCGGCTTTTGTCGGCCCTGGCCCTTTCAGCCCCCTGGCCGGACTTCGCCTCCCTGGCCCAGAACTGGATGGATTCGGAGGGACCGCCCATAATCGCCACCCGGCGCTTCGGAGGTCTGAAGGCCACGGGGCTGTTCTTCAACAGTCTGGTCCTGGAAGGGGCCGATCTGCGCCTGGCCCCCAAGGACCTGGCCAACATACTGCCCCAGCAGGCCCTGGCCCTTAAAACGGCCTCGGTGGCTCTCCGCGAGGCCCGCCTTACGGCTCACCACGACCGGAGCGTCATAACCGGCCTTGGGGCCGAAGCCGCTGCCAGAGGCCTTCCCAAGACCCGGGTTGGAGTTTACATGGGGGTGGACGTGGACCCCCGCTCGGCCGATTACGCCTTCCGCTGGCTGGGACCCTTGCGGGCCGCCGAGGCCCAGGTGGCCGCCGGGGAACTCAGGCCCCGGGACGTGCCGGAGTTCGTGGAAGCCTTAAGGCAGCGTGGCCAGCCGGCCCTGACGGCCAGCCGGGTCGTGGGCGCCCTGGGCAGCCTGGTGGCCAGCCGGGTGGCCCGCTTCGTGGGTTCGGGCGGCCCGGCCTATACCGTGACCGAGGAAGGGGCTTCCGGGCTCCGGGCTCTCAGGCTGGCCATGGAGGCCATCGGCCGGGGGGAGATCGACCTGGCCCTGGTGGGGGTGGTGGACACCCTCGGAGACCCCAAGACCGCCGCCCTGGAACCGGGACGCCTCTGGGAAGAAGGGGCGGCCATGCTGGTGGCGGCTTCGGAGGAGGCGGCCTTCATTCTGGGCCGCGGCCAGGCCCCGGAACTGTCGATAACCTCGGAGCCGGGAGGCCGCCTGGGGGGCCTCGGCGGTTTCTTTCCCCTGGTCCGCAATGCCTTTTTCATCCGCCACCGCCTGGTTTCCCGGGGGCTGGGGGCCGGGGCCGCCTACTGGATAAAGAACCGGAGCGATCCGCCGCGCCGCCTGGAGTCCTCCGGTTTCGCCATTACCGAAAAGGGCGGCGAGGAAGTTTCCTCACCCCCCTTCTCCTATGAGGACGCCACCTGGTTCCTGGTCCGGGCCCGGGGCCGGGAGGATGGCCTGGGGCTCTTAAGCCGCCTGGAACAACTGGCCCGGACCGAGGATACCCGCTTCCAACTGGTGGAAGTCCTGGGCCCTGTTCGGGCCGAAAAAAGAGCTCTCAAACGTTTGGGAGACCGCTTTTGGTCCGAATACGGCGGAACCTCCGGGGCCAGGCCGACCCTGGCCATCCTGGCCCGCGGCTTCGACGATCTCCTGGAACTGATCAATAAGGCCCGGGCCCGTCTTAAGGGGGCCAACCCGCCCCTTTCCCCGGACCAGAGCCACCGCCTCCTCTGGGCCCTGGACAGCGAAAGGGTCAGCGGGGAACTGGCCTGGGTCTTCCCCGGCTCGGGCAGCCATTACCACGGCCTGGGCCGGCGGCTGGCCATGGCCTTTCCCCACCTCATGGGCCGCCTGGAAGACCAGGTCAGCCGCCTGGCCGACCATTTTCAAAGCTCCGTATTCTGGGGCGCCCAAACCCGGGAAGTCACCCCTCTCCAGGCCATTTTGGGCCAGGTCTCCTTCGGGCTTTTGGGGGCCGAGGTGCTGGACAGCTTCAATATCCGCCCCCAGGCGGTCATGGGCTACTCCCTGGGGGAGACCACGGCCTTGCTCGCCACCGGGGCCTGGGCCGACCGGGAAGGCCTGTACGACGACCTGGTCAAATCGAATCTCTTCACCCAGGAACTGGCCGGGCCCTGCCTGGCGGCCCGGCGGCATTTCCGTTGGCCGGACGACCGCTCCTTCAAGTGGACCATGGGCGTCCTTTTGAAACCGGCCCCCGAGATTCGGGCCGCCCTGGCCAAGCTGGCCGAGCCCTGGGCCGGCCGGGTTTTCCTGATGTCCATCAACGCTCCAGGCGAGGCCGTGGTGGGCGGCGAGGAGGGCGCGGTGCGGGCCCTGGTCCAGGCCCTGGGGAGCAGCCTCATCCCCCTGGAGGGTGTGGCCGCGGTCCACAACCCCACTGTGGCCGCGGTGGCCGAGGACTATCGCCGTTTTCACACCCGCCCCACCACCCCGGCCGCCGGGCTACGCTACTATTCCACGGCCCTGGGCCGGGCCTACGAGCCGACCATGGCCGGCGCGGCCGATTCCCTCACCGAACAGGCCATCCGCGGCCTGGACTTCCCCAAGCTCATTGAACGGGCCTACGCCGACGGTGTGCGCTTTTTCGTGGAAGTTGGTCCCGGGGCCTCGACCAGCCGCCTCATCGACATCATTCTGAAAGGCCGGCCCCACCTGGCCGCTTCCCTGGCCCCCGGCCCGGCCGAGGAGGGCTGGCTGGGGGTCAACCGGCTCCTGGTGGAACTGTGGATGGCCGGTTACCCCTTGAAGATGTCG
>JAITBV010000132.1 GCA_031283395.1 Candidatus Adiutrix sp. | reverse complement strand
CCCCTGACCCTGGGGGCCGTGGTCTTCATGGCCCGCCTGGCCGAAACCGCCCTTTTGGAAGTGCCCCGCGGGGTCATCGAGGCGGCCCAGGCGGCCGGGGCCTCCAGCCGGCAGATAATATGGCGGGTCCTACTGCCGGAAGCCCGGGCCGGCCTCATCATGGCCGTGACCATAACGGTCATCACCCTCATCAGCTATTCGGCCATGGCCGGGGCCGTCGGCGGCGGCGGCCTGGGCGATTTGGCCATCCGCTACGGCTACCAGCGCTACCAGACCGATCTGATGATGATAACGGTGGTGCTGCTCATCGTGGTGGTCCAGGCCATTCAGGCCCTGGGCGACCATCTGGTGCGCCGCATAAGCTGGCGCTGACCGGGGCTTCGCCCCGGACCCGTAAAATTTAAAGCGCCCGCGGGCGCCCATAACCGTCTCCGCGGAACGGAGAGAAAGGTGATATGATAATGCGGAAAATGATTGCAATTCTGGCGGTCGCGCTCCTGAGTCTTCTGGCGCCCCAGGCCCTTAGGGCCCAGGACAAGATCACGGTCGGCACCACTGCCGGCGCCGATGTGGAGATACTGGAAAAAGCCCGCGACGTGGCCGCCAAAAACGGACTGACCGTGGAGATCATCGAGTTCAGCGACTATGTCCGCCCCAACCTGGCCCTGGACGCCAAGGAAGTGGACCTCAATTCCTTCCAGCACATACCCTATCTGGATGAATTTTGCCAGGAAAGGGGCCTGGACCTTACCAGCATAGGCACGACCTATGTCTCGCCCATCGGGTTTTTTTCCAAGAAAATAAAATCCCTCAATGAACTGAAGAAAGGCGACAGCCTGGCCGTTCCCAACGATCCCACCAACGGCGGGCGGGCCCTGTTGCTCCTGCAGGCGGCCGGCTTCATCAAGGTGGACCCCAAGGCCGGCCTGACCGCCACTCCCAACGACATCACGGAAAACAAGCTGGGACTGAAGATCGTCGAAGTCGACGCGGCCCAGACCCCCCGGAGCCTGGAGGACGTGGCCGCGGCGGCCATCAACAACACCTTCGCCATTCCGGCCGGGCTGATCCCGGTCCGGGACGCCATCTTTCTGGAGGACGCCAATTCCCCCTACGTCAACGTAATCGTGGCCCGGACCGCGGACAAGGACAACCCCCTCTACAAAAAGTTCGTCCAGGCCTACCAGTCCCAGGAAGTGGCCGATTTCATCCTCAGCCGCTTTGAAGGCTCGACCCTGCCGGCCTTTGAGTATAAAAAATAACAGAGCGGCCGCGGGTCCTTGAAAGGGCGGCGGGGGGGGGAGGCTGGACCTCTTCTCCGCCGCCCTATTAATTAATTGCAATTTTGTATTATTAATGTTAATATTGCTTAATAAGTGGACAGGTTATCCTGCCTGCGGGGCGTCTTAAAGCCAGTTTTTCAAAGCCGGGGGTCAAGAAAATCAAGGAGCGCCGACCATGAAGTTGAGCACCAAGATCATTCTGGGCTTTCTTCTGACCAATGTCATCTACATCCTTCTTTTGGGGTCCATCTTCGCGGTCGTCCGGCCGGTGGAGACGGCCGCCGACAAGCTGGTCGAACATATCGTGACGGCCTTTGAATACTCCGCCGACATCCGCTTCGAGGTGGCGGAACAGCGCTACGCCATGAGGTCCTACATCACCAGCCCGACCCTTGACCGGCATTTTTTCGATCTCTTCGTCGAGGCCAACAGGATCACCGCCGACGACATCCAGAAACTGGACCTGATCCTCTCTGATCCCGAGGCCGATTTTCTCCAAACCCCGGCCATTATGGGCGCTTTCAGGAAGATAGCCGGTTCTTTCGGCGAATTCACTGCCCTGGCCCTGGCCACGCCCGCCCGCCAGGAGAAAATGCTCCAGCTCCGCACCGCCTATTCGGGCGTGGCCCGGGAAACCATTCAAACCCTGGCCGAGGCCCTTAAGCTGGAAATCGTCGATTTCGAAAATGAAATAAAGTCCGACTCGAGCCAAAACGTCATCCGGCGGCGCTACCAGCGGTCGGTGGACATAAACGCCGCGCTGGACAACGTGAACGCCAGTTGGCTGGCCTTTGTCCTGGCCTTCATCCGGGACAGCCAGGCCCTCAATGACCGCAGCCTGGCCACGGCGGTGGAAGCCGAACGCGGGCTGAACGCGCTCATAGCCGACACCAGGAACCAGGCGGTCAGGACGGCCCTGGAAAAAGCCCGCCAGGCCCTGACCGAGGAATACCTGCCCCGCCTGAAGAGCATACTGGACCTCAAGAAGGAAGACGGCGAACTGAATGACCGGCGCACGGCCATGGCCGAAGAGATCCTGGCCGCCTCCGGAGAGATGGCCAAGGACGTCCAGGGCGTATCCCACGCCTTTTCGACCCAAATTGTCAGCTCTGTGGCCAAAGTAAACGTGGTCATGGCCGCCGGGGCCGTGCTGGCCCTGGCCGTCAGCCTGGTCCTGTCCCTGTTCATAACCAGGAGCATCATGGGGCCCGTCAACCACATCATTGAAAATCTCTCGGCCAGCGCCCGGGAAGTTGACGGAGCCTCCACGCAGCTCACCACCGCCTCCAGCACCCTGGCCGAAGGGGCCACGGAAAACGCGGCCAGCCTGGAGGAGACCAGCGCGGCCCTGGAGGAACTCAGCTCCATGACCAGCCGCAACGCCGAAAACGCCGTGGAGGCCAATTCCCTGATGGCCCAGGCCGCCGAGGCCGTGCATCAGGCCGAAGGCTCCATGTCCAAGGTCATAGTGGCCATGGAGGAGATCGCCCGCTCTGGTAACGAGATAGGCAAGATAATCAAGACCATAGACGAGATAGCTTTCCAGACCAATCTTCTGGCCTTAAACGCGGCGGTGGAGGCGGCCCGGGCCGGGGAGGCCGGGGCCGGCTTCGCGGTGGTGGCCGACGAGGTGCGCAACCTGGCCATCCGCTCGGCCGA
>JAITBV010000084.1 GCA_031283395.1 Candidatus Adiutrix sp. | reverse complement strand
CACTTGATGTGCGGCCTTTCCAATATCAGCTACGGGTTGCCGGCCCGTAAATTCATCAACCGCATTTTCATGGCCCAGGCCATCGCCGTCGGCCTGGACGGAGCCATAATCAACCCCCTGGACAAGGGAATGATGGGGACCATAGCCACCGCCGAAGCCCTGGCCGGCCAGGACAAGAGCTGCATCCGCTATCTAAAGGCTTACCGCAAGGGGCTTATTGAAGCTTAACGAGGTTCGATACTGACCAGCAAGGCGAAAACCCTAAAAGAGCGGCCTGAACTGACCGCTAATACATCCCCAGCAAACTGACCGAAATACCCAGCCCCGCTACCGGCCCTCGGTCATGGGCTGAACTGCCCAATTATCAGGCGGACAGGGCCCGGACCAGAGCCGGGTGGGGCCTGGCGATGACCACGGAGCTGGCCAGCCCCCCCTCCTGCCCCAGGCGGTCCCGGGCGGCCCGGCTGGCCGCCTCCACCGACCCCAACTCCCCGGTGAAAAAGACCTCGCCCTTCCCCCCCAGACCTCGGGCCAGACGAATTTCGATCAAGCGGACCCTGGCCGCCTTGACCACCAGGTCCCCGGCCAGGACCGCGGCCACGGCGGCAAAAGTTTCAATGAGCCCCAGGGCCTCCAGGTGATCCACCTCCCCCACCCCGGCCAGAGCCGGCGGCACCTCCTCGGAAATGTTGGGGATGACATGCCCGTCAACCACGAAGACGCCGCCGACGGCCGTTCCCCGCCGCACCGAGGTGGTCACGTTGGCCACCTCGCCCCGGATGATGGTGACGTATTTGCCGGGGCAGACCGGGGTCCCCAAAACCAGTTCAACTTCGGCGGCCTTGAGCATCTCGTCCGTGGCCGCCAGGGCCACGGGCACGGTCTTGAATTCCAGGAGTCCGAGGGCTGTGCTCATGCTTGACCGTCCTTCCGGATGACTAGAGACGTTTGATCAAGGTCCACGACCCGGCCGGCGATACTGGCGTGGATATTGGCCCCGATGGCCCCCTCGGCCGGGGCGGCCACCAACTGGCCCCGGGCCACCGATTCGCCCAGTTTCACTGAGGGGCGGCCGGGATCGCCCAGGTGCTGCTTCAACGGCAGGCGCACGGCCGTCACCTGGCCGGGATAATCCTTAAGAGGGGCCGCCAGCCGTTCATACTCGCTTAAGCCGGTCAGGCGGACCAGCTTGGAAATGGGGTATTGGCGCCAGGCCCGGAAGGGATTGACCGCCGCCGGCTCCCCCCGGTGAGGATTCTTCACCCCCAGTTCACCCAGGCGTTTTTTCAGTTCGCGGTTGAGGCGCCAGGGCTGGAGCCCCATGACGCAGGCCAGCTCGCACAGGCCGCATTCGCAACAAAGAAAGGCCTGGGTGGCCGCGGCCGTATTTTCGCAGGCGGGATCATAGGCGGCCAGGCGCATCAGCTTGTCCGGATGGATATTGTGTCCCAACAGGCGGCGCGGACAGAGTTCCGTGCAGTGGAGGCAATGGCAACAGGCCGCGCGGGCCAGGCGCATCATCTCCGGCAGGGCTCTGGACTTGGCCCTGGCCCAAGGGTGGCCGCGGGCCAGTACTATGAGCCCCTTGGTGGTCTTGGTCACCGGGGCCTGAAAATCGTTCTCCAGCCGGCCCATCATGGGGCCGCCGCTGATGAAGACTGGATCGTCCGCCGTGGCTCCGCCGGCGGCGGCCACCAGTTCGGCGCAGGTCAGACCCAAGGGGACCTTGAAGGTGGCCGGCTCCCGGACCGCGCCGGTCACGGTGACATATTTTTCCAGGACCGGCCGCTCTTCGGCCAGGGCCAGCCCCACGTTCATCAGGCTCTCAACATTTAAGACCAGCACCCCGCGGGCCAGAGGCAGGCCTCCCTCGGGCACTATCCGGTTCAAAATTTCATAGACCAGAACCTGTTCGTCGCCCAGGGGGTAGTAGTTGCCCAGGGTGACCAGGCGCAGGCCGGGGAAGGCCGGCAATTCCCGGTTCAGGGCGGCCACGGCCCCATGATAGTGTTCCTTGGTGGCGAAAAGGCCTTCCCGGGCTCCGGTGGCTTCGACCAGGGCGGACAGGGCGGACAGGAGAACCGCGGCCTGAGCCTCTATCAGGGCCTGATCGACCTTCAAAAGAGGCTCACACTCGGCTCCGTTGATCAGGATGTATTCCGGCTCCGCCGCGAGCTTGACGGCCGTGGGGAAACCAGCCCCGCCGGCCCCGACGACGCCGGCCCTCCGGACCCTTTTCAAAACCTCCGCCTTATTCATCCGCAATACCCCTCTTGATCCGGCTCTCGGAATATCAGTGGCCGAAAAACAGGGTTTTGACCACCACCGGCACCACCCGGCCGCCGGCCAGAGGCAGGCCGATGTCGATATAGTCGCCGTTTTCCACTCTGACCGCATCCAGGGAAATAATTTTTTTTCCGGGCAGGGCGTTGATCAGGCTGTTTCCCAGGCTCTTGGCCAAGTCCCGGTCAGCCAGGATCACCACCAGGTCATTGGTGCGCAGGTAGTCGTCCAGACCCGAGATCAGCCGGTCGCGTAACCGAACGACGGCCTCGAAAGATGGGTTGGGCGGCCCGGGGAAGGCCACGGCCAGGGTCTGATAGCGGTCTTCCTCCCGGAACCAACCGATCTTTTCCGCCAGGCGGGAACTAAGGTAATGCCCATCGCCGGCCTCGTCTTCCTCGGTCAGTTTCAAAATGGGCACGTTCTTCAGGGGCAGGACGGCCGGATCGCTGATGGCGATGGTCGAGCCGCTGATCTCAATGGTGTTGGCTCCAGCTCCCACCACCGTGGCCCGTATGGTCTCCCGGGGCTTTAGTATCTCCGTCCGGGCGAAGGCCGGGCAGCGGCGGACCGCGCGGCCCAATATCACCCCCAGGTCACCGTAAAGGAAGGGATCCCCCGGTTCTTCCGGGGCGTAAACATGATCGGCCACACCGCCGGAAAAAGTCAGCCCGGCCAGGGTCCAATTTCCCTTAAGAGGGTGGGCGGTATAGAACAGTTTCAAATCCTCTTCCGGCCCGGCGGTCAATCCCAGAGCCTGGGCCATTATTTCCGCCAGGCGGCGGCAAAGGACCTCGAGATCGCCCAGGGACGCGGGCCGGCCCTCCTTAAGCGGCAAACCCAGACGGCCGGCCAGGACGGCAATCTTGGGGGCCAAATAGGTCAACTTCAGGCTGGTCCTATCCACTATGATCTGCCGGCCGCCGATATCCAGGCAGGAAGTGTCTTCCGGCCGGCCATCCACAAAGACGGCCACATTGGCCGTGCCCCCGCCTATGTCCAAGTTGGCCAGAGGCCGGCCCGGCCTCTCCCGGCTGAGAAGGTCCAATCCCGCTCCCCGGCCGGCGATGATGGATTCCAAGTCGCTGCCGGCCGTGGCCACCACAAAATCCCCGGCCAGGCCGCTCAAAGTCCGCAACACTGCCTCGCTGTTCTCCTTTTTAGCCGTCTCCCCGGTGATGATGACCGCGCCGGCGCCTAGGTCACCGGGAGAAAGGCCGGCCCGGCGGTATTCGGCCTCCACCAGCCGCCGGACCGCCTCGGCGTCAATGACCGACCGGGATAATAAAGGGGTGAAATGGATGTCGCCGCGATGGATTATCTCTTTGTCAACTATCTGGAGCCGGGGAATGGAGGTGGCCGAGGCGGTGTTTTCCACTTTCAGGCGGCTGAAGATG
>JAITBV010000065.1 GCA_031283395.1 Candidatus Adiutrix sp. | reverse complement strand
GCCCGCGCCCGGGGGAGGCGGTCAAAAGACCCCGGACAGCCACGGCGGCCCCGGTGTTAGCCCGCCTGACCACCTCATAATCGGGCAGGGTCTCTTCGGCCACCACCTGGAGATTGGCCAGGCAGGAGCCGTCATTGAGTTCCAGAAAGGAGAAACCCTTGGCGTCGCGCCTGGTCCTGACCCAGCCCGCGGCCTCGACCTCGCCGTTTTCGCTTTTCCCGGCCAGAATATCCACTATTCTGGACATGATCTCACCTCAGAGCGGAGTTTCCATAGTCCAATTATTTAATGTAACGCCAAACCGGCGGCGCGTCAAGAGCGGCCTGACAGCGGCCCGGCCCACGCGAAAGCTCTGGACAAAAGCGGCCTTTTATATTATAAAGCGGGTCTATCGCTCTGAAGGAGGCTGACATGAAAAAAGTTTTGGTTTTTTTAGCCCTGGTTTTGGCCGTGGCCATCGGGCCGGCCCAGGCCGCCCCCCAGGATCAGCTCACGGTTTTCATCTGGTCCGAATATATCGACCCGGACGTGGTCAAGGATTTTGAGCGGGAAACGGGAATCAAGGTCAGGTTCGACTACTATGAATCCAACGAAGAGATGATCGCCAAGCTGCAGAGCGGCGGCGTGCGTCAATATGATCTCATCTTTCCCTCGACCTATTTTATGCCCGCCCTGAAAAGCTTGAACCTCATCCAGCCGCTGGACCACAGCCGGTTGCCCGGCCTGGCCAACCTGGACCCCGAACATTCCCGGAAGCTGGAGGAGGATCCCGGCCACGAATTCTCCGTCCCCTACCAGTGGGGCACCAGCGGCCTGGTGGTCCGGGGGGAGGCGGAGGTCGAGGCCAGTTGGGCCGCCTTGTTCCAGCCCCGGGCGGGCTCGGGCAGCTATATCATTTTCGACACGGCCCGGGACGCCATCGGGACGGCTCTCAAATCCCTGGGCTATTCCCTGAATACCGTTGACCCCAAGGAGATCCAGGAGGCCATGAACCTGTTGATCGCCGCCAAGTCCCGGCCGGAATTCTTCGGGTTCGACGGCGGGGTGGGCGGCTTAAACAAGGTGGTGGGCGGCCTGGCCACCGTGGCCCAGGTTTACAGCGGCGAGGCGATACGGGCCCAGGAGGAGGAAGAGAATGTTCAATTCATCCTGCCCCGGGAGGGCTTTGAAGTGTGGACCGACCTGATGGCCGTGCCCGCCAAGGCACCCAACCCCGAGGGGGCTCATGCCTTCATCGATTACCTCTTGAGGCCGGAGGTCGGGGCGGCGGTGGCCACTTACAACCGTTACGCCACCCCCAACGCGGCGGCCCGGGCCTTCATTCCCCCGGAGGACCTGGAAAATCCGGCCCTGTATCCCCCGGCCGAGATGCTGGATAAGGCTGAATACATCAAGGACCTGGGGCCGAACAACCGCCTCTACGACGAAGCCTGGACCGCGGTCAAGAACCGCTGACGGCCGCCGGGGGCGGGTTCTCTATAGGCTTAAAATTATACCTGTTGCGTCCGCCCTGCTTGGACTTGTAAAGCATCTCGTCCGCGCGCTTGACGTAGTCATCCGGGTCGTGGGTATGCCTCACCCAGCCGGTGGTGACCCCGATGGAAATGGTGACCAGGCCGCCGGCCGCGTCGTTTTTGGCATGGGGTATTTGGCAGCCCATGATGCTTGCAAGCAGCTTGTCGGCCAACAGGCGCGCGCCTTTTTCGTCGGTGTTCGGCAGAACGAGGGAAAACTCCTCGCCGCCGTACCGGGCCACGAAGTCGTTGGCCCTGGTCACGCTTTGAGAAAGGGCCTCGGCCACCTTTTTCAGGCAGACATCGCCCTGGGTATGGCCGTAGGTGTCGTTATACCCCTTGAAGTGGTCGATATCGAGCATCATCAGGCTCAGCGGGCTGCCGGAACGGGACAGGAACTTTATTATCTGTCTTAAGTGCTCGTCGAAAAACCGCCGGTTGTAAAGGCCGGTCAAGGCGTCGTGGTAGGCTTTGTCGGCTTCTATTTCCAGCCGTTGGATGTTTTTCTCCAATTTTTTGATTTGGCGCAGGTCTCTCGTGTAGGCCAAGACGACGATATCATCGTCCCCCGGGTGGCCGATCCGGACCATGGTGACTTCCGTGGGCATGGGCCGGCCGTCAAGCATCTGGTGCATCCATTCGAAAGTGAAGCCGCCTTCCTCAAAGGCTTTTTTCAAGTGGGCCAAAGCCTGTTCCCTGGAAGGCTGTCCGTCGGGCTGGTATTCGGGCGAAAACTTGAAGAAATTTTTCAGGAATTCCTGTTTGTCTTTTAATTCGTAAAGTTTGAAGGCGGATTCGCTGCAGTCTATAATGTTGTAATTGCGGTCCCACATGTGGCAGCTTAAGGGGGTCGTATCCAGCATGACCTGGCTGTGTTCTTCCGCCTTTTTCAGTTCGTGCATGGTATTGTCTATGCGCGACTTCATCTCCGTGATGGCTATATGCAGGGTTTCGATCTCATCGTCCGGGTGGGGGGGCGGCGGTTTTGAGTGCGCTTCATCCTCTCCGGTTTCAAGCTCCGGCTGGGCTTCGCCTGAACTTGGCGGTATAAAAG
>JAITBV010000140.1 GCA_031283395.1 Candidatus Adiutrix sp. | reverse complement strand
TGGTTATGCTGGCCCCCCGGACGACCTTGATGACCACCGAGGCCGAGGGATCCTTCTGGTCTTCAATGAACAGGGTCTCCGTGGGTATGGCCAGGTGGACCCGGGCCATTTCTATTTCCGGAAGGCTCATGATGGAGCGTTCCAGTTCGCCCGTCACGGCCCGCATGAGGTTGGTCCTCTGGACCAGGTCAGTGACCCCCAGCTTCTGCTCGTCGAAGATCTCAAAACCCACATTGCCCTTGGAGGGCAGACCCTTAACGGCCAGGTCAATGCGCAGGGCCGAGGCCCGGCCGGCTTCCACTTCGATGGCCGTGCCATCGGCGATCAATTTATAGGGAACGCGCTGTTTTTTCAATTCGGCCGTGATGGCCCCGGCATCTTCCGGACCCAGGCGGGAATAGAGGACCTCGTAGGGAGTCTCGCCCTTGTAAAACAGGGCCACCAGGAGGACGGCCGTGGCTGCCGCCAAAATTATGCCGCCGACGGCCAGTTTGGACGGGCTGGCCCCGGTCAATATCTCGCGTCCTCTCTCCAGGCGTTCGCTGAAATTAAAAGCCATGTTTTTTCGCCCCTTTATCCAGAAGATGGCCCGTGACGGCCACAGACTGCGCAATATAGAAGGCAAAATCCGGGCCAAAAATCCAGGGGGACCATCTCTCGGCCGCCATTAATTATATATAATATATCATTAATTATAATTAATATCAAGACACTTTCCTTATCAAATGAAAAAGCCCCCAAGGGATCGGAAATCCCCCAGGGGCCTGAACGGCGCGGAAAAACATTTACCCCCCGGAGGTATTCATCTTTTCCCGCCAGCGCACGAGGCAGACCGCCAGTTCCTTGAAGTTCAGCGGCTTGGTCAGGTAATCGTCCATGCCGGCCGAAAGGGCCTCCTCCCGGTCGCCGGTCATGGCCCGGGCGGTCATGGCCACGATGGGCATGGCTTTGAGGCCCTTACGTTCCTCCCGGATGAGCCTGGTGGCGGTCAGGCCGTCCATTTCCGGCATCTGGACATCCATCAGGACCAGGTCGAAGGGCTCCCGGTCCAGGCATTCCAGGGCCAGGCGGCCGTTTTCCACTATGGTCGCCTCCAGGCCGAACTTGTGCAGAAGCTCACGGATCAGGAGCTGGTTGAGGTCATTGTCTTCGGCCACCAGGATCCTCATGCCCTGGACGCGCTCGGTCACGGCGGCCCGGCTCAAGCCGGCCCCGGCCCCGGCCGCCGCGGCCGCGTGTTTTTCAGTGTCAAGCTTCAGCCGGCAGGTGAATTTGAATTGCGAACCCTTGTCCAGCTCGCTCTCGCACCAGATGCGGCCGCCCATGAGGTGCACCAGTTCCATGGACAGGGCCAAGCCCAGGCCCGTGCCGCCGAAACGGCGGGTGATGGAACTGTCGGCCTGGGCAAATGGCTTGAAGAGCCGGGCCAGGTTTTCCGGGGACAGGCCAATGCCGGTGTCGGCCACGGTGAAGAGCAGGGCCCCTTCCCCGGGGCCGGGCTGGGCTTTGACATCCCGGGCCGCGGTGACGGTGACGCTGCCCTGGTTGGTGAATTTGATGGCGTTGTTGGAGAGGTTTATCAGCACCTGGCCCAGCCGAAGCGGGTCGCCCAGGTAGTCCAGCTTCAGGTCGGGGTCGAGGTTCAGCTTGAATTCCAGGCCCTTCTGGGCGGCCCGGTCGGCCAGCATGTCCGCCACCCCGTCCAGCACTTCCCGGAGGGAGAAGGGCACGCTTTCTATCTCCATCTTGCCGGCCTCGATCTTGGAAAAATCGAGGATGTCGTTGATGATGCGCAACAGGGTCTTGGAGGCGAAGTCGGCCTTTTCCAGGAATTCGCGCTGGGTGGGTTCGAGCTCGGTATCCAGGACCAGGTTGATCATGCCCAAAATGGCGTTCATGGGCGTGCGGATCTCGTGGCTCATGTTGGCCAAAAATGCGCCCTTGGCCCGGCTGGCCTTGGCGGCCTGCTCGGCCAATTCGTTGGCCCGGCTGACGGCCTGCCCCAATTGGATGTTGAGCTTTTCCAGGTTGTCCTGGGCCTCGCCCAGGGCATCGGTCGTGCCCCGGTTCTGGATGGCCGTGCCCACCAGGGCGGCCGTGGCCCGGATGACGCCCTCCTCGGCCGACGACCAGAGACGCTCCCGGTGGCAGTCGTCGTAGCAGATGAAGCCCCACAGGGTCCCGTGGAGGACGATGGGCGCGGCCAGAACGGAAAGCACGCTCCGGCGGCTCAAGAGGAATTTCTCCCGTCCCTGGAAGTTCTTGACCGGCCCGCTGACCACGTGGCCGGACCGGAACCGTTCCAGGAAGTGCTCCAAATCATGTTCCGCCACCAGGTTATCCACATGGGCCGGGCTGTCCGGGGCCTGGGTCCGGCTCCAACTGAAGGCCAGGGAATAGCGGAGGCGGTTGTCCCCTTCGGTCGGGCCGGGGTGGAACTGCCAGATATGCACCCGGTCCACCTTGTTGGCGTTGCCCAGGATGGCCAGGGCCCGGTTCATGGTCGCCTTGAAATTATAGTCGTCCGCCATCAGAAGCTGGGCCTTCTTGAGGGCGGAAACCGCAACTTCCTCTTCGGCCGGGATATGGTAGCCGCCGGCGGCCTGGGCGTCCGCGGGCTCTTCCCGGAAATCCTGGCAACTGAAGTACAGGCCGCTGATGGCGTCGTGCACCCAGACCACGTTGAAAGTGGCTTCCAGGTGGCGGTGGAGGCCGCCTTCCACGATATCGATCTTCTCGGTCTGGTCGAGGCCCAGGGTCATGACCCGGTTGCGGATCTCCTCCAGCCTCAGGCCGAGGCCCCCGGGGAAAATTTCCGCGCAGGTCCGACCGGCCAGGCTCCCCGGGGGCGAACCCAGAAGAGCGCCCAGTTCCGCGCTCACGTCCTCAAAGCGGCCCTGCTCGTCGACAAAGGCGCCGGCCGCGGTCAGGTCGTCCAGTAGGCCGTCGACCTGCCCCTCGTCGTCCCCGGCCTCGTCCGAAAGCGACTCTTCCCGGGTCAGGACCACCGCGGCCTGCCGGGAGGCGAGATCCAACTGCACCAGGTCCAGCCGCAGAAACATCGGTTCGCCGTCCGGCCCGGGCTCCAAGGCCGCGCCGCGCCAGGGCGGGGTGTTGTGGATATCCTCCAGTTTCATGTCGGCCATGACCGACCGCTCTTCCAGCCAGGACTGAACTCCGGGGCATAGATCAGCCAGCGACCGGCGGTTGGCCGGGCCCTCCGGCCACAGGTCGGCCAGGGACTGGCTCCAGGCGGCCAGGGTGCCCTCGGGCACACGAACCAGCACCACCGGGTCGGTGAACCGGTTCAAAATCGAAATCATAACGGATTCGGCCACCTGCCATTTCATGGCGCTCTCCGCAAAGATGAAGCATTTCGGGCGGCTGGGATTCTAAGGTCCATAATAATATTCTTCCAGTATAGCACTTTCGGGTTTCAAAAGAAAGGGCGGCTTTCCGGGGGCGGCCGCCCCGGGGCTTCATAAAACTTTCCTCTTATGGTAAAATACGGGAAATATCAACTTGGGAACCGAAAACCAAAGAGGGTCCGGACCAGGAGAGGAGACCTTTTATGCTGCATAAGCAGTATCGCCAGATCATCCACGATCATTTTCCGGACCGCTTGACCCTCACGCTCGGCGAAGCCACCCTCATCTACCACAAGCAGCAATACAAAATCAAACATGAATCGGGGACGGCGACCCAGGGTGGTCTGCGTTACGGGGAAAACCCCGACCAGGAAGCGGCCCTCTACCGCCTGGTCAACGGGAACCTGACCCTGGCCGGCATCAAATACGTTGGTCCGGAAGACGCCCTGGTTTCGGGGCTGGGCGAGGACGACCCGGCCGTCAACATGATGTTCGGCTGCGGCAAGCACCCTTCCAAAACCAACATGACCGACGTGGACGCCGGGCTGGGCATCCTGCGCTACCTGAGCGATCAGCCCGCCGCGGTCATCATCAAGCACAACAACCCCTCCGGGGCCGCCCGGGCCAAGAACCTCAAGACGGCCTTCGAAGCGGCCTGGAAAGCCGACCAGTTGGCCGCCTTCGGCGGGGTCGTGGTGGTCAACCGTCCGGTGGACAAGGCCACCGCCAAGCTGATGGCCGGGCGTTATCTCGAGGTGGTGACCGCGCCGGACTTTGAAGATGGCGCCCTGGACATCCTCCTTAAGCGGCTGGACCTGCGCATTTTCAAAATCAAGCGCATCGACCGGCTGAAGGATTTCACGGCCCGGCGCTACCTGGACATCAAAAGCCTGATGGACGGCGGGCTCATCGTGCAACAGTCGGCCAGGAACTCCATCACCTCGCCCGAAAATTTCCTGCCCGCCGCCACCGAACACGATGGCGTACCCTTCCGCACCAAGCGCCCGCCCACGGCCAGGGAAACGGAAGACCTGCTCTTCGGCTGGGCCGTGGAGCAGGGGGTCACCTCCAACTCCGTCCTGTTCGTCAAAAACGGGGCCACGGTGGCCATAGGCGCCGGCGGCCAGGACCGGGTAGGCATCGTGGAAGCGACCATTAACAAGGCTTACCGCAATTTCCTGGAAAACATCTGCCGCCAGGCCATGGGCCAGTCCTTCAAGGACCTTGAACTGGCCGCGAACGCCGATGAAACCTTCCGGCGCCGGCTGGATGAATTCCAGGCGGCCGCCCGGGAGGCCCAGGGCGGCCTTAAGGGCGCGGTCATGGTTTCCGACGCCTTCTTCCCCTTCCGCGACGGCATTGACGCTGCCCTGAAGCACGGGGTCCGGGCCATCGCCCACCCCGGCGGCTCCCTGAACGACCACGAAGGCATAAAAGCCGTCAACCAGGCCCGGGCGGCCATGGTCTTCACCGGGCAGAGGGCCTTCCGGCACTAGAGCCTCAAGCGATTTAAAAGGCCGGCCCAGCCGGACCTTTTGATAAAAAACAGGAGACTGACATGGGACGCATCGGCATTTGGGAACTGGTAATAATAGGCATTCTGGTGGTCGTCATTTTCGGCGGCCGCAGATTGCCGGAACTCGGCAAGGGCCTGGGTCTCGGTCTGGCCAATTTCCGCCGGGCCATGCGGGATATGGATACGGACCGGCCGGCGGACAAGGCCGAGGCCGAGACCGCGGACCGGAAAGAAAGCGCCTGAATCTCATGTTCGGCATCGGCTGGGGCGAGATCCTGGTGGTGGGCCTGGTGGCCCTCCTGGTCCTGGGGCCGAGCAAACTGCCCGAGGCGGCCCGGACCGCGGGCCAAATCTACGGCCGGCTCAACCGTTTCATGACCGAAGCCCGGGCTGTCCTGCGGGCCGAGATCGATTTGACCGACCTGGACCGGCCGCGGCCCGCTCCGCCCGCTCCCCCTCCAGCCGTACCCGAACCGGCCCTGCCCCCGCCTGAGGACCCGGACTCCCGGGCTTGAGAACCCTGGATAGACGCCGCAATCGAATCCGGCCTGAAATCCGGTTCATGGCCTGTATCCTGGCCGCCCTGTTCTGGGCCGGCCCGGCCGCGGCCCTGACCGACGCCGAATTCCTGAGCCTCTGCGCCGGGGAAAGGGGCCGCGTTTCCCCCCTGGCCCTGAAAAAGGCCCTGGCCGAAGGCGCGAACGTCAATTTCACCGGTCCCCGGGGCCTGACCCCCCTGATGGCCTTTGTCAGCACCCACCGCGAAGCTGACCGCGAAACCCTGCCCGGCTTGAAAGTCCTCCTGGCCGCCGGCCCCGACCTGGAGGCCCGGAGCGAGGAAGGGGGGACGGCCCTGGGCTATGCCCTCCTGAATCAAGCCGGGCCGCGGGTCATAGCCGCCCTCCTGGCGGCCGGAGCCGAGGTCAGGGCCCCCATAGGGCCCCAGGGCGGCCTCCCTCCCCTCCTCCTGGCCGCCGGCCTGGAGCCCGACCCCCTGGTCAGCGCCCTCTTGTGGGCCGGCGGGGCCGGACGTGAACTCGGCCCCGAACTCCAGGCCCAGGCCGACCGCCAGCCCGAGGTGCTCCGCCTCCTCACCGGCGCCCTGGAAGCGGACGGCGAGGAAGGCCTGCCCCTCTTCACCAAGGCGCCGCCGGACCAAGGTCTGAGAGACCGCCTCAAAGAGCTGGACGCCCGGTTCAGACCGCCCCGGGACGCGGAGGAGACCTGGCTGGACTACCTCCAATGGCAGATCGATCTGCCCCTGAACGTGGCCGCCCGCCGAGAGGTCCTGGGCCGAACGGAGGCCGAAGCCTGGCTTGATGAATACGCCTTCCGCCTGGCTCAGGCCGACCCGGGGCCGGAACCCGGACGTGGTTCCCGCGACCGGATCATCCTGCCAGGCCCCCGGCCGTCCGGTCCGGCCCTGGCCGCCCTGGTCGCGGCCGATCGCCAGGTGGTCGTTCTGGTATACGCCGAAAACCTCCTGGTGGCCTTTGAGACGGTTTCCGGCCGGGAACTGTGGCGCCGCCGGCCCAGCGGGCCGACCCAGGTCCTGCCGGCGGGGCGCCTGATTATGGCGGCCACGGCCTGGGGCGGCGGCCTGGGCGAGGCCGTGGTCCTGGAACCTCTGACCGGCGCGGTCCTCCTGACCCTGCCCGACCTCGACGACCCAAAATGGATCGTTGACCCCGGCCGGCGGGCCCTTATCATTTCCACCGACTTCTCCCTGGATATCTTCGATCTCAGTTCCTGGAAAAACCGCCATTGGTCCTGGCGGGACCTCCTGGACAGCCAAGGCTGGGACGAGGCCCGCCCTTCGGCCCGCGCCAGGCAGAACGATATCCTGGCCGAATACGGTGAGCGTCTGGACGACGAAGGCCGCTTCATCCACCCCGGAGGGACCCTCTTCCAGCCGGCCCCGGCCCCAGGCCGGGCCATGCTGGACCGGGCCAGGGACTCCCTGGCGGCCCGAGGTTACGGCGGCGAACTGGTCCCCCTGGCCGTGGAGAAAAAAAACCACCCTTCCTTTGTCCTGGGCCCGGCCTGCCCTGAAACCTGCGGCCCGGAAGAAGCGGCCGTGCCGCTGGTCCTGGTCAACCCGGCCCGTAACCGCCTCGACGCCCTGACCGTGCCGGAACCAGCCGGCGAAAGATTTCTGACCCGGGCCGACCTGGCCGCTTCCGGCCCGGACCCGGGTCTTCGATTCTCTCCCGACGGGGCCATCCTGGCCGTGTCCGAGAACACGGGCGCCATCCACTTTTTCGCCGCCCGGAACCAGGGCCGTCACCTCGGCGGCTTCCCGCCCCAGGCCCGCCTGGCCAAGGGCGGGAGCGATGATCCGCCAATCAGGGACCTTAAGCTCCTGGCCCTTTTGACCGACGACCAGCACCCGCTGGCGCTTTTCCATTACCCGGCCGGCGACCTCTGCCTCCTGGCCGAAGCGGACCCGGGCGGGACCTTAAGGCCCCGCCCCCTGGAACCCGGGGCCGGGATAGGGCTCACCGCCTGGGCCGCCACCCCGGCCGGCCATTGGGCGGCGGGTTTAAGCGACGGCGGCCTCTGGCTCTTTTCGCCGGACCGTCCCGCCCCGACTCTTTTGGCCGCCCCGCCCGCGCCCGCCTGGTCGGCCCTGGCCTTTTCCGGCGACGGCCGGACCCTGGCCGCGGCCTCTGGACGAAACATCCAACTGTTCAGAGCCGGCGGGACTCTCCGGCTGCCCCTGACCGGAGAGATCGCCCACCTGGCTCTGGACCAGGGCGGGCGCTGGCTCTGGGCAGGCCTTACCTTCCAGGCGGGAAGGCGGTCCGCGGCCGGGCGGCCGGCCCTGGCCCTGATCGACTTGAACGCCCCGGGACAACCCCTCTACCATATGACCGAAGGCCCGGTCCTGGCCCTGAGGCCTGATCAGGGCCGGGCCCTGGCCCTGGTCGAGGCCCTCCAGGCCGAAGGCGCCCTCTCCCCCGGAGCCGCCGACCGCTGGCCTGCGGGCCGGACCGACCTCTGGCGCTTTGACCGCTGGCGGCCGCCCGGCCCGGAGGGCCTGAGCCTGTCCCATCCCGACCGCCTCTTCGCCGGCCTGGCCCCGACCGAGATCTTTCACCAGCAGAAGGCGCCGGACCGGCCTTATGTCAGCCTGGGCCGGGAAAAACCGGCCGACCGCCGGCCCGAACGCTTCAAGGCGGACGGCCGCCAGAGGCGGCTGAACCCGGCCTCCCTCGATCCCGACCACCGCCTGGCCGTCTTCCCGGAACTGGACGGCGGTTCATTCTACATCTTCAACCTGGCCACCGGCCGGGAAATCATCCGCGGCCGGTCGGGCGACCCGGAAGGCCTCCTGGGAGCCGCCTTTCTGCGGGATCCTTCCCGGCTCCTCACCTTCGGCCGCGGGGGCCTGGTCCGGCTGTGGTCCCTTTCGGCGCCGGAACCCCGCCTTCTTCTGACCTGGGCCTTTGCCGAGGGCGGCCGATGGGCGGTGGTGACCCCCGAGGGGTTTTTCGACGCGGACCTTCCGGCTGAATCCGACCACATCCTGCGGTCGGCCGGCCGCGGCCCGGCCCGGCCCCTCTCCCGCTTCGTCGCGGACTACTATCGCCCGGGCCTTTCCCAGGGGCCATAGGCTCCGGACCCCGTATCCGGCGAACCGTGAAACCGCGCGAAAAGCGGGACCTTTTCATAAAACTTTTAAAAGCAATTGGCCTCGGGTATAATAAATAAAAAACCACGATCCTTGAGGGCGGCTTTGGAAAAATTGAAAACAACCGCTCCCCCACCCCCGGATTGCGGGTCCGCGGCCGGAGGGCCTCCGCTCCCCCGGCCTGGACTTATGGCCGTCATATTTCTATTGCTGGGCCTGGCCCAAGCATCCCTCCCGGCCTGGGGCGCCGCTGAGCCCATCGCCCTGAAAGAGCCGGTCTTCCGGCCCCGGCCCGCTGTCCCGGCTCCGGCGGAGCCGGGACCCAAACCAGCTTTCAAAGACTCCCATTTCCCTGTCTCTGACGCTGAAAACCACCGGGAGATACTGGCCTTAACAGGCCCCTTAAGCCCGGCCGAGACTGAATTCCTGGAAAAGAACCGCTTCCTGCTGAAACCCCGCCCGCCCTTCCGTCCGCCTTCCGCCCTGGTCAACGATGTCATGCTGGCCGGTTTCGACAGCCTGGGCGGCCCCCTGGCCGAACATCTCCGCGGCCCCGCCCACGCCCGCCATATCGGGCCGGACGTCTTTATCCAGGCCCTCAACCGCTACCTGGCCGTCCGTCAGGCGGCGGTCGAAACCGGGCTCATGCGGGAACTGCTCCACCAGGTGACGGCCGGTCTTTATCATAATGCCGCCGTCCTCCGCGCCGGCCGCTCCGGATTGAGCGCCGCCAACTGGGAAAGGCTGATGGCCCAACTCCTGGTGCCCCTGGCCATCCTGGAACAAACCCGGGATGACCCGGCGGGGGACGAAGGGGATCTTTCGGCCGCCCTGGCCCGGCTGGGCGAACGGCGTCCGGACCTCCCCCCCGGCCTGATCTCCCGGGTGCAGACCGAACTCCGGCGGGTCTGCCTGGCCCAGGGGAAAGCCTCCGGCCTCCTGGGCCTGACCCCGGCCGATTCAAGCCCGGAACTGGACTACGCCATATTCCGGCCCCGGGGCCATTACGCGGCCGACCCGGCGGCCAGGGCCTATTTCCGGGCCGCCTCCTGGTTTCAGCGGATGGGCTGGGACACCGGCTCCGAAGCTGGCCTGGCCGATGCCCTGAACTTCGCCCTGGCCCTGTCCTACGAGCCGACGGAAGCTCCAGACCCCCGGGCGGCCCTGGCCCGCCTTATGGAATTGAGTGATTTTTTTTACGGCCCGGCCCTGGCCCCGGGCTGGGCCGAATGGGCGCCCTTTCTGATGAAAGAGGCCGAGGTGCCGGAATTCACCGCCGATACCGCCGCCGAACCAGAGGTCATCAAGCGGCTCCTGGCCGCCGCCGGATCAAATTTATGGCCTCGGGGGGCGATCCAACTCCTAACCCCGCGCCGAAGCCGGCCCAGCCTTCTGGCCGGGGAGCTGGTCAGCCTCTGGCCGGACCAGGCCCCGCCCGTCTTTTCGGCCTTGTGGCTGCCGACCTTGTGGCGGCACAGCCTGGCTGAAGAGACCATCGGCCGGCAACTGGCCCTGGCGGCCCCGGATTCACCGGAAAACCGGCTTTCGGCCAGACTGCCGGCCCCGGCCGGTTTCCTGGAAAAGGCGGGGCTGAAAGACCGCCCGGAGGATTACTGGTTCAGTTCCCTGGGCGCGTCCTGGTGGCCCGTATGGACCACCCTGACCGGGCGCTACGGCCCTGGCTATCCCCTTTATATGCGCGGCCGGGCCTTTGCGGCCAAAGAACTGGAAACCATCTTCGGCGGCCTGGCCAATCTCCCGGCCCCTCTGGCCGCTACCGCGGCTCCGGGCCGGCCCGGGCCGGCCCCGACCCGGGCCGAAACCGGAGCCGACCAGCCCTCGGCTCCCCTGGTCAAAGGCTTCGTGGAACCCAACCCGGACTTCTGGAGGCAGATGACCCGCCTGGTCAGGTTTCTGATGGCCAGTTTTCAGTATCTCGAAATATTTCCCGAAGACCTGGAGGAAGGCGGGGCCTTAAGGCGCTTCCTGCGGCGCCTGGACCGGGCCGCGGACATCTCGGAAAAAGAACTGACCGGCCAGATCCTGACTGAAGACGACTACGAGTTCATCCGCCTCTTCACCCTGGACTGGATGGCCGCGCCTTTCGGCCCACCCGGGACGCTTCCGGCGGACCGGCCTGAAACCGGCGCCGTCTCGGAGATCTGGTCAACCCCGGGAGCCCACGTTTACGAGGCCACGGCCGACCCCTGGCTAATGCTGGTCCTGGTGGGCAATGAAAATTCGCCCCGCCTGACCGTGGGGATGGCCTACAACCACTATGAATTCGTTTCGCCTCTGCCCCGGACCAGGGCTGAAGAACTGTGGAAGCGTAGCCTTGAAGCCCCGGACCGCGAACATCAGCTCCCGCCAAAAAATTTCTGGTATGAACCCCTCTGGCCGGCCCGCTAGGGACGGTATAAAACTGACTTTTGAAACACGGTTCTTACAAAATTACACATTGAGATATGGTAAAAAATATGTATAATAGTAAATATGGAATTCGGATGGGATGAAAACAAGAATCTCGAGAACATCGAAAAGCATGGCCTATCGTTTTTTATAGCCCAAAAAGCTTTTTTCGATAAACGGAGAATTATTCTGGCCGACACCGCCCATTCGGAAAACGAAAAGCGGTATTTTTGTCTTGGCGATACCGGCGAGGGCATTGCGAC
>JAITBV010000133.1 GCA_031283395.1 Candidatus Adiutrix sp. | reverse complement strand
TAAAAATAGGCCAGGAGTTGTTCATCTTCGAGCCAGGGCTTTCGATCATCATCGGCCCGGGCCCTTCCGCCATCATAATCTCCGACCTCTATGAATCCGCGACCTCCGCGACCGGGCTGGTGAGCGCCCCGGCCGGTCAGGCGGCCGCGGCAACGGCCCCGGAAGACGTGCCAGCCCTGATGGCCCTCTCCCACCGGCTGCCACAGTGCGCCAGTCCCGGGGAGATAGAGACGGTCATTCTCAAGTATCTCCAGGACCGTTTCGGCCTCACCTTCATGGCTCTCCTGTGGCCGGCCAGACCGCCGGCCCGCCGCCTGATCTCGCTTCTGGCCTCCCATGACGACAAGCATCTCCTTTTAGGCCAAGCGGCCTTCAACCGGGTGATAAATAACCGGGAGGCCGTCCTGTGGCCTTCCTGCATCAGCGAATTGACCTTCCATGACCGCAACCGGCACATCGCGCTCATCGATCAGCCCGCCCTCCTGGGGCCTGTCCAGGCCGACCAGGAGACCGTCGGGCTCATGTACCTGGAAAACCAGAACCGCAAGTTCACCCCCCGGGACCTGAAGGCCTTCGCCGCCATGCTGACTCTCATCAGCCCGGCCTTGGCCGATCTGGCCGGCACCCGCGAGAGTTTCCACAAGGAAAACCACTCCGACCCTTCCGACCTCATCCTGTCCACCAACAACACCAAGGTGAAGATAGTCTTCTCCACGGCCATCCAGGCCGCGGCCGGCTCCGGTTCCATAATGATCCACGGCGAGACCGGCACGGGCAAATCCGCCATGGCGGCCTACATCCACGGCGTCAGCCCGCGCAAGGGCGGGCGGCTGGTGTCGGTTAACCTGGCCAGCATCCACCCCGGGGAAATTGAAGCCACCCTCTTCGGCATGGCGGCCCAGACCCCCAATTCCGAAAGCCGGACCGGCGTGGTGGAACTGGCCGATGGCGGAACCCTCTTCCTGCGCCATGTGGAATACCTGCCCCCTTCGGCCCAGAAATTCCTCCTGATGGCCTTGGTGGAAGGGCTCTTTTTCCCCGTGGGCGCCCGCCGGGGCAAGGCGGTGGATCTCAGGATAATCAGTTCCACCTCCACCGACCTGGCGGCCCTGGTCGAAGCCGGCCAGTTCCGGGAAGACCTCTACCTGCGCTTGCACGGCTTGACCATTTCCATGCCCGCCTTAAGAGAGATCAAGGACGATCTGGAAACCTATCTGAACATTTTCCTGGGCCGGGCCGCCCGGGACATCGGCGTCGATTTCGACGGCGTGGACCCAGGGGCCATGGAGTGTCTCCGCGCCTATAGCTGGCCGGGCAACCTCACCGAGCTGAAGATGGAGGCCGGGCTCATGGTCCTCTTCAACCGCAACGGCCGGGTGGTCCTGGAAGACCTGCCGGCCCATTTGCGCCTGTCCTCCGACAGCTTCATGGGCCAGGACGCCACGGTCTCAGCACTCATCGGGGAAGCCGAACGCCACCAGTTGGTGGCGGCCATGTCCCGCTGCCAGGGTGAATTGGAACAGGTGGCCGATCTTCTGGCCCAACGCCCCGAATACATCATCCAGAAGATGCGGGCTCTGAAAGTGGACCCCATAAACTACCAGAGCCAGGGCGGCTACCAGAACCTCCCCCAAAGCCATCCCAAAGGCCCTGGTCAGACGGCCGTGCCAACTGATTAAGGTTTCCCCAAACGCCGGCCGAAGGCGTGGTCGCCCGGAAGGTTTTCCCGAACGGCGCGCAAAACAATGATCGACCGGCGGCCAGGACAGGCGCTCATAGCAAGGCGCCTTAATTTTTGCCGCACCATCCGTGAGGATAAGCCATGTCCGACGCTTCCCACCATCACGTCCGCTTCAAACCGAGTTACTTCGCGCTCATCCCCGTGGGCATAATCGTCCTGGCCCTTGTGACCATCCTGGCCGGACGGCGCCAGCCGCCGCCCTTCAGCCTGCCGCCCCAGACAGTCGTCTTAGGCGAAGTCCGGGCCCTGACCCTCGCCGAATCCTCGGAATTCGTGGCCCAGATGGAAGCCGACCTGAGCGTGGACCTCAAAGCCCGGGTCAGCGGTTTTCTGCGCCGCCAAAATTTCAGCGCCGGCGACCTGGTGGAGAAAGACCAGGTTCTGTTCCAGATCGAACCCGACCAATACCAGGCGCTGGTGGACATGGCCAAGGCCGAGATGATCTCCGCCCAGGCCCAATACGACCGGGCCACGCTGGATTTCACCCGCATCCGGGATCTTTTTCAGAAGAACACCTCGACCAAGAGCGATTTCGACACCGCCAAGGCCGCCTTTGAAGTGGCCGAAGCCCAGATCCTGATCGCCCGGGCCCGCCAGACCCAGGCCCAACTGAACCTGGACTACGCGACCATCCGGGCCCCTTTCACGGGCCGCATCAGCGACACACCCTATTCCGAAGGCAGTCTCCTGGGCCCGGAAAGCGGGGTCCTGGCCACCGTGGTTTCTACTGACCCCATCCTGGTCGTTTTCGGCCTGTCCAGCCGGCTCGTCACCGCCGCCGGTATCCTCGGCGAAGCCCCCAACCCGGACGATTGGCGGGTGCGCCTGAGACTGGGCCCGGAAACATATTATCCCCAAGCCGGCCGGGTGACCTACATAGCGCCCACGGTCGACGTCCTGACCGACACCGTCAAGCTCAAGGCCAGCTTCAATAACCCGGAGGGGCTCCTGCGCCCCGGCCAGATCATCACCGCCATCCTGGAGAGCGCCCAGCCCCGGCCCCGGCTGGCGGTCCCCAAGGAGGCGGTGCTGACCGACGCCGAAGGCCAATATGTCCTGGCCCCCCTGGAGATCCCCGAGGCCGGCGGCTGGACCACGGAAAGGCGGCCGGTGGCGCTGGAACGGGACGAAACGGACCGGGACTACTTCATCAAGGAAGGCCTGACCGCGGGGGACCGGATCGTGGTCAAGGGCCTGATGAGCGGCGGAGCGACCCTCCGGCCGGGCGCGCCGGTGCGCCCGGCCCCGCCTGAGGAAGGCGAAGGGCCTAAGGCCCCGGGCCAACCAGCCGGCGAGGGCGATAAATGATTTCCAAGGTCTTCATCGACCGGCCGCGCTTCGCGGTGGTGGTGTCCCTGATCATCAGCATCGCCGGCCTCATCGCCCTGGTCAATATCCCGGTCACCCAGTTCCCGGACATCGTGCCCCCCCAGGTCAA
>JAITBV010000259.1 GCA_031283395.1 Candidatus Adiutrix sp. | reverse complement strand
CCAGGGCTTTATGGCCCGCTACAAGGGCCGCCCCCTGGGGACCCTGGGCAGCTTAGGGGCCTTGAGCTTCCACGAGACCAAAAACATCATTTCCGGCGAGGGCGGGGCCCTGGCCGTCAACGACCCTGGCTTGACCGGCCGGGCGGAAATAATCTGGGAAAAAGGCACTGACCGCACCAGCTTCGAGCGGGGCGAAATAGACAAATACACCTGGCAGGATATCGGTTCCTCCTATCTCCCCAGCGAGATCACGGCCGCCTTTCTCCTGGCCCAGTTGGAGGCGGCCGAAGCCATTACGGCCGGCCGCCTGGAATACTGGCATTATTATCACGGCCGCCTGGCCGAACTGGAAAGGCGGGGCTTTTTGCGCCGCCCGGTCATTCCTCCGGACTGCCAGCCCAACGGGCACATTTATCATATCCTGGTCGATTCGCCCCAAGACAGGCGGGACCTTTTGGACTTTCTGAGGGGCCGGCAGATCCAGGCCGTCTTTCATTACGTGCCCCTCCATTCCTCGCCGGCCGGCCGGCGTTACGGCCGGGCCGCGGGCGAGCTTAAGGTGACCGACGACCTCTGGGCCCGCCTTATCCGTCTCCCCTTATGGAACGGAATGGATGTGGATATTCTGGATAGGGTGGTCCGGGCTTTGGAGGATTTTTATGCCCGTCCGGCGAAGGTGAACTCATGAACCGGCCTCTTATAAGCGTGGTCATCCCGGCTTATTGTTCCGCGGCCACCCTGCCGGAGCTTCTGGCCCGCCTGGAACAGACCCTCTCCGCCCTGGACGGCGGTTTTGAAGTGATAGTCGTCGATGACGGCAGCCCGGATGAGACCTGGGCTGTTTTGAAGGAGCTGAAGGCCGGCCGGGATCATTTGCGCATGGCCCGCCTGACCAAAAACAGCGGCCAGCACAACGCCCTGTTGTGCGGCTTCGGCCTGACCCGGGGCCGCATAGTGGTCACCATGGACGATGATCTGCAGAACCCGCCCGAGGAAGTGCCCAAGCTGGTCCGGGCCATTGAAGCCGGCTATGACCTGGCCATCGGCGCCTACGAGACCAAACAGCATTCCAGGAGCCGCAACCTGGTCGGCCGCCTGGTGGATGCCGCGCTCCGGCGCATCTTTAAAATGCCGGCCGATTTTCAGTTGACCAGCTTCCGGGCCGCCGGCCGCGGCGTCATCGACAGCGTGGTGAAAATGGGCACGACCTTCCCCTATATCACGGCCATGCTTTTCGCCCACACCGACCGCTATGTAAACGTGCCGGTCCTCCACCTGCCGCGCCGGGCGGGGCGGAGCAACTATACCTTGAAGCGCGGTTTCCGCCTGGTTTTCAACCTGCTGCTCAATTATTCCTCCTACCCCCTCTATCTGGTCATGGGCCTCTGCCTTATGGCTTTCAGCGCCTCGACCCTTTTGGCCGCCCTGGTCTTATGGCAGGCTCTGACCAGCGGCACCATGCTGGGCTGGGCCAGCCTCATGGTCAGCGTCTCCTTTTTCAGCGGCCTGACCCTCCTGGCCCTGGTGGTTCACAGCTTATATCTGGCCCGCCTCGCCAGCCAGACCAGCCGCAGCGGCGCGGCTTTCACCATCGGCGAGCTTCATGAATAAAAGGCTCCTGATCCTGGCCGCCTCCCTCTATCAGGTCCCGGTGATTCTCAAAGCCCGGGACTTGGGCTATAGGGTTCTGACCACCGACAACCGGCCGGACAACCCCGGCCACGCCCTGGCCCATGAAAGCCATGCCGTGGACACCACGGACACCCCGGGGATCCTGGCCCTGGCCCGAAAAGCCGGGGTCAGCGGCCTTATGGCCCCGGCCACGGACGTGGCCGTTATAAGCGCGGCCACGGCCGCCTCAGCCCTGGGCCTGCCCGGGCCCCCTCCGGAAGCGGCCCGCCTTTTGACCGGCAAGGACTCTTTCCGGGATTTTCTTAGGGCCAACGGCTGGCCCGCGCCGGCCGGCCAGGCCATTTCCGGACCGGTCAGGCCCCCAAGCCTGCCCCCGGATCCCGGCCCCTGGATCATCAAACCCAACCGGGCCTCGGGCTCCAAGGGCGTGTTCATAATAAATGACCAGGCCGATTTCCGGCGTCGGGCTCCGGAAAGCCTGGCCTTGAGCCTGGACGGCCGGGCCGTGGTGGAGCGGTTCATCGGCGGCAGCCAGCACACCCTGGAAGGGTTTTGGGTGAACGGCCGCCTGGCCCTGGCCCTGGTGACTGACCGTTTGACAGCCCCTCCGCCCCATACCGCCACCTGGGGCCACCTGTTCCCCAGCCGCCTGGAAGAGGCCGGGCGGGCCAGGGTTCTGGACCTTTTGGGCCGGGTGGCCGGCAAGCTGGGCCTCCTGGACGGGCCTTTCGACTGCGACTTTGTCTGGGACGGCCGGGAAGCATTTTTATTGGAAATGTCGCCCCGGCTGGGCGGCAATGCCCTGGCCCGGCTGGGGGAAGCGGTCTGGGGGGTGGATTGGACGGCCGCGGCCATTGCCCAGGCCACGGGAGAACCGGTGGATTTGAGGCCGGCCCGGGGGGCGCCGAGGCCGGCGGCCGCGCTGCTCCTGGGCCTGGACCGGGCCGGGCGGGCCGTCTGGGATGAAGAGGAGGAAAAACGCCTGCGCCGGGAAGCCTGGGTGGCCCACCTGGCCCTGGACGTGCCGCCGGGGACCTGGGCCGAGCCTTTCACCGATGGCCGCCGCCGCCTGGGCGAGGCCCTGGTGACCGCTTCCGACCGGCCCGGCCTGGAGGCCCGCCTGGAGGAATTCCGGGCCCGCCTGAAACTGACCGCCGCTTGATTCCGGAGGTTTTATGGGATTGGCCAAACTGAGAAAAATGCTGAGGGAGCGCCGCGGACGCCGCTCCCTGTATTGCACCGCCGCCTATTGGGACGCCAAGGCCGCCGAATATGACGGCAGTTCCATCTCCATGTGGGCCAACAAGACCCTGAATATCCATTACCAGGAGGAACAGTTGAAGTTCATTGAAAGCCTGGGCTGGAGATTCGAGGACCAAAAGGTGCTGGACCTGGGCTGCGGCACCGGCCGCCTGGCCCGCTGGTTCGCGGCCCGGGGGGCGCGGGTGACCGGCCTGGATTTTTCAGCCGCCTCCATTGAAGTGGCCCGGGGCCTGTCCTCCGGCCCCAACCCGGCTTACCAGGTGGGTTCCCTGTTTGACCTTCAGGCCGAAGGGCAATATGACCTCATTTTCACCTGGTCTGTTTTGACCGTGGCCTGCCGGGACGGGGCGGAACTGGACCGGGCCTTGGCCGTGATCCGCCGGGCCTTGAAAGACGGGGGGAGAGCCCTCTTTCTGGAGCCGGTGCATAAGGGTTTCCTGGCCCGGGTCTTGTCCCTGGACCGCCGGGAATTCCTGGCCCGCATGAACGCCGGCGGCCTGGACGTCACCCGGGCCGCGCCCTTATATTTCTGGCCGGTCCGGCTTTTATTGGCCTATATCCCCTGGCCCGCCTGGCTGACCACCCCTGTCTATCACCTGGGCCGGTTTCTGATGAAATGGCCCGGCCTGGACCGCCTGGGCGATTATTGGGCCTTTTCGGCCCTTAAGGCGCAAACATTTCCATTAAGCGGGACAATACGCGGGCCTGCTCTTCCTGGTTCAGTCGGCCTATAAATTTTTGCAGACGTGTTTTGTCCAAGGCCCGAATTTGATCCAGAGCGACCTGGCCTTGAGTGTTGTTGACCATGACCAGGGGCCGGAACGGATAGTTCCGCAGACTTGAGGTCAGAGGGGCGCAGATGACTGAGCCAAGATGCCTGTTCAATTCTTCAGGAGAAACTATTACCACGGGGCGGTTTTTTTTATCTCAACGCCTCTGGTTAGGATCAAGGTCGGCCCAATAAACATCAAACCGTTTCAATTCTCCGGCCATGTCCATTCATCCGCGTCAAAAGCATTGCCGGGAGCTTGCCAGCCCGCGAATTCCCCGCCATCCGGAGGGTCGAGCTTAACGGCTTCTTCCCAGCCGGCCCGAATTTTTTTGACCGGAGAGATTATCAAACCGGCGTCCGTCACCCGAAGGTCCACCATATCCTCGATCCCGCACTGCTTGAGTATGGCCTTGGGAATTCTCAACCCCTTGGAGTTTCCGATGGA
>JAITBV010000237.1 GCA_031283395.1 Candidatus Adiutrix sp. | reverse complement strand
GGAAATATTCCGGGCCTGGCCCCGGGCCAGGGCGGTGGCCCACGAAAAGGGGCTGTGCCACCTGGCTGATCCGGAGCGCCTGTGGGCCGGCACCCGGGAGGTCATGGGGGAACTGGCCGATATGTATGGCCGGCCCGAGCCCTTGGATCCGGATCGCCTCATAAGCCACCGCGAGGTCGACCTGCCGGGCCTGCGGCTGTGGGAAACTCCGGGCCACGCCTCCCATCACCTGAGCTTCCGCCTGGAGGAAGTCTGGTTCCCCGGCGAGATCGCTGGCTGCCCCCATCTCTGGGAGGGGCGCCTTTATAACCGGCCGGCCACGCCATCGCGCTTCAGCCTGAAGCTGGCCCTGGCCTCC
This sequence comes from Candidatus Adiutrix sp., assembly GCA_031283395.1. Next base: position 5,918 of record JAITBV010000237.1, on the reverse strand, counting down.
CTGGACCGGCTTGGGTCCGAGCCCGACGGCCCGGCCTGCTTCCCCCACTTCATCAAAGAGCTGCCTTTTAAGGAAGCCCTGCTCCTAGGCCGCCGGCAACTGGAGTTCTGGAGCGAATTTTTGAAGCAGCCCGAGGCGGCCCGGCAACCCGGCGAGAGCCTGGCGGAACGCCTGGACCGGCTGGCCGACTCGTTGTGGCTGGCCGACCCGCTCTTGGCGCCCTTAAGGGATCTGCCGCCGGCCGAGATAGGGCGGGAGAGGTTTTTCCTGCGCAACAACATAAACGGTTTACTGGAAAACTTTGAGGTCTAAGCCCGGTAAAACCTTGAACAGCCATCACCCCTATGCGCTTATCACAATAATTTTCTGGTCCCTGGCCTATGTCCTGACCAGGCTCACCCTGGAATACTTTTCAGCCGCGGCTTTAGGATTTTTGAGATATTTTGCCGCCTCCGCCGTCCTGGCCGCCCTGGCGGTCAGACTCAAAATAAAGTCCCCGCCCAAAGACGACCTGGCCTGGTTCCTCTTCTCGGGTTTCTCCGGGTTCTTCCTGTATATAATAGCTTTCAACAAGGGCTGCGAGACGGCCACAGCTTCGGAAAGCAGCGTCCTTATCGCCACGGTTCCGGCCATCACCGCTATCCTGGCCAAGCTGATCTACGGGGAGAATATCCGGCCTTACCAGTATGGGGCCATATTCCTGGAATTCATAGGCGTGATCGTCCTGGTGGGCGCCCACGGCTCGTTCAGCGTCAACCAGGGCCACTTATGGCTTCTGGGCGCGGCTTTCCTATTGAGTGCCTACAATATCCTGCAGCGCAAGCTGACCAGAAAATACCCGCCTTTACAAGCGGCCATGTACAGCATCTTTATGGGCGAAATGCTCCTGTTCGTCTTCGCGCCGGGCGCGCTGGTGGAAATAAAGAACGCCCCGCCGGCGCAATGGCTGTATATAGCCGCCCTCGGCGTCTTTTCCAGCGCGGTCGCCTATCTTTCATGGTCAACGGCCCTGGCCAGGGCCAGAAAGACCGCCTCTGTAAGCAATTACATGTTCCTGACCCCGCTTTTGACGACCCTTTTAGGGTACTGGCTGCTCAACGAAAAACCCCCGGATTCGGCCATCATGGGCGGGGCCATGATACTGGCCGGCATGGCCGCGTTCAATTTCGGAGGAGCCCTTAAGGGTTTTTTTAGAAGATAGCCTGGCCCCGGCGGCTTGACTTTTCCGGCGCTATAGGGCAATTTACTTGCTCACCATAAGTTTTGGGCGCGGGTATGAAAAATTTTTGAATATGGGCATATATTGTTAGCAAGCAATAGGCGGACCTATACGGTCATCTCATCCATCGGAGGAAAACATCAATGAAAAAACCGATACTTACGCTTTTGGCCAGCTCGCTCCTGTTCGTGCTGACCGCCGGTCCCGCAGCCGGGAAAAACACCTATGTCGTCGGGACCAGCGGTTCCTTCGCCCCGTTCTGCTACACCGATCCCAACGGGAATCTCACCGGTTATGACGTGGAGGTCCTACGGGCCGTGGACGAAAAGCTGGATGATATCAGCTTCGAGTTCAAAACCTTTGATTTTGACGGCCTGTTTCTCGGGCTGGACGGCGGAAGCATCGACTTTATCACCCACCAGCTCGGTAAAAACGCCGAACGGGAAAGCAAATATCTCTATGCGAACGAACCATTGGGCTTCACCTCGATGAGCCTGGCCACCCGCGCGGATGACGCGGGCCTCAACAGCGTCAAAGACCTTGAGGGCAAGTCCATTCTGATCACCGCCACGGGCCTGCCGAACACCTGGCTGACAAAATATAATGCTGAAACGGCCAAGACACCGGTCATACTGGAATACTATGAGGGAGACTGGGTGCAGGGTATGCAGTTGGTCATCTCCGGACGGAGCCAGGCCACCGTCGCCCCCGCGGTCAACATCGACACCGCCATCAGGGATATGGGGCTGGCCGTCCGCCGGGCGCCAGAACCGCTTTACACGGTTGACGTGTTTTTCATCTTTGCCAAGGCCAACACCGGCCTTAGGGACCGGATCGACGCCGTCCTCAGGGAGTTGAAGGCTGACGGGACCCTGTCCGCCATTTCTAGGCGGTTCCTCGGCGATGACTACACCGGCAGCCTGAAATGAAAAGAGGGGCCGCGTCCCCGGCCCCGAAGGGAGGCCGGTAGCCATTCCGTTCGACGCTTCATACATACCCGGGTATTTCGTCAAGCTGCTTGGCTATCTTCCCCAGACGCTGTGGCTGACGGCCGCGTCACTGGCGGTCGGCGCGGCCTTGGGCGTAATGGTCACCTATGTGCGTTACTACCGCGTCCCCGCGCTCCGCGCGGGTTGCGATGTATTTGTTTCTTTTATCAAGGGAACGCCGCCCTTGATCCATCTCCTGGTGGTCTATTACTCCATGAACCGTCTCTTGAGCGGGCTTGGAGTGAGGGACAGCGAATTCGTCTGCGCTATCCTGGCCCTGGGGATCAACTCGGGCGCCTTCATGTCCGAGGCGCTTTTGGCCGCGCTCCACAGCGTTCCCTCTGGGCAGATCGAGGCGGGATATTCGGTGGGCATGACGCGGAGCCGGCTTATGCGGCGGATAGTTTTGCCCATTGCGCTGCCGGTGGCGCTGCCGAATCTCTTCAACATCTGCTTCACTATCTTTAAGGAGAGCCCTCTGGTCTACGCCATCGGCGTGATCGGGGTCATGACCGGAGCGCGGCTTATTTCCTCCTCCAATTTCCGAACGATTGAAGCTTATATCGCGGCCGCGCTGATCTACATCCCGATCTGCGCGCTGGCCGAACTGGGCGGGCATCTTATGCAAAACAGGCTGCGCAGGCATGTGCGGAGCCCGGCCGGGGCCTGAAAGGGGCGCGCCGCTTGGACTTTTTGTATATCATTCCCATTACCGCCGAGGCCCTGGCCGCCGTTCCGACGACGCTGGTTCTGTCCTTCGGCGGGATGCTTTTGGCCACGGCGATAGCCGCGCTCCTTCATTTGCTCCGGAGCCCGGGGCTTCCGGGTCTGACGCAACTGGTGGACCTGTTCCTGCTGATCACCCGCAGCGTTCCGCTTTTGATCCAGCTTTTTATCGTGTTCTACGGCCTTCCCGCCATTATCGCCACCATCAGGTTTTCCCAGGGGCTTCCGGCATCGGGGGGGCGCTGGCCCGGAGTCCTTCTGGTCATAATCGCCTTCGGGCTGAGTACCTCCGCGAACGTGTTTCATAATATACGCGCGGGGCTGTTGTCGGTGCCGGCCGAACAGGCTGAGGCCGCTTTTTCCGTGGGCATGACGAAGTCTAGGGCCTTTTTTCGCATCGTATTCCCCCAGGTGTTGTCGGCCCTGATACGCCCGATGGGCAACACGTTCATAATGGTGGTCAAGGCGACCTCCATCGCCTATTTCGTTTCGGTGAAGGATGTTATGGGCGCGGCCCGCATTGCCGGCGCCCCGGCCTTCCGTTTCATCGAGGTGTATATAGGCGCGGCGCTGATTTACTGGGCGATGTCCCTGTTGCTGGAGCGGGCGGTGCTGTGGGCGGAAAAAAGGGCCAGGGCGCATTTGAATCCCGTGCGGGATTGAGCGGGATATCCATATGCTCAAAGTGGAAAATCTTTACAAATCGTTTGTGGCGGCCAAAGCCCGCCGCGCGCCCGCCGCCGAGCTTCAGGTGCTCAAGGGCGTGAATCTTCAAGTCGCCAGGGGCGAAGTCGTTTCCATCCTGGGGCCCAGCGGCGCGGGCAAGAGCACCTTCCTAAGGTGCATCAATTTTCTCGAACGCGCCGATGAGGGGACCATAACCCTGGGCGGGTATTCCGTAAAGGTCCGGGCCGCGCGCAAACAGGATATCCTTTATCTGCGCCGCCATACGGCTATGGTGTTTCAGAACTACAACCTGTTTCAGAACAGGACGGCCCTGGAAAACGTGATGGAGGGGCTTTTGGTCCGCAAGGTCCCTAAAAAGGAGGCGGCGGACAAAAGCCGTTCTTTCCTTGACAAGGTCGGCCTTTTGGAAAAGGCGGACGAATACCCTTCGCGCCTTTCCGGCGGGCAGCAGCAACGGGTCGGCATAGCCCGGGCCCTGGCCCTCGAACCGTCGATCATTCTGCTGGACGAGCCCACGTCATCGCTCGACCCCGAGCTGGTCGGCGAGGTGCTCGCAGTGATACGCGACATGGTGAAGGAGCATATGACCATGCTCATTGTCACTCACGAGATAGATTTCGGGCGGGAGATATCAGACAGCGTTTATTTGTTCGACGAGGGCAACATTGTGGAAGGCAATACCACAAACGAGTTTTTCAACAACCCAAAGACGGAACGCACGATTAAATTTTTAGAACGATACAAACAGAATCTCAATATGTGAATCCGGTTGATTCGAGGGGGCAGGGAAGGGAAACCATAAAACAGTGACCGGGAGCCGGCAAAACCCGCTCCCGGAAAACCAGACGCTGACATTGTATGGCAGTCCCAACGGGGTTCGAACCCGTGTCTCCGCCGTGAGAGGGCGATATCCTGGACCACTAGACGATGGGACCCTTGACCTGAAAATATAGCATTTTTCAGCTCGGGTGGCAAGGCCCGCCCCGGCCTTGATTTTCCCCGGCCGGATAATTAAAATATCAAAATGACACTTGAAAAACGGGGAGGAAGCCATGTCCGAAGATTTTGTGGTCAATGACCGGCGCCTTTTCGGCAAGGACGGCCGGATAAACGCCGACACCGGGGGAGAGGGGGACGAACCCGCACCCAGCCAGGACTTCGTCCTGGGCCAAGGCCCGGCGGCTGGCGCAACGGAGCGGACTTCCAAACCGGGGCCGGGCCCCGGGGCCCGCGACCTGCCTCCACCCACCTTCCCGGGCCTTCTGGTGGGTCTGGCCACGTCGGCCCTGATCAACCTCGGGGAAAGCCCGGAGCCCGGCCAGGCCTCCTCCCCGGCCGATCTCCCGGCGGCCAAACACGCCATCGACCTTCTGGGCATCCTGAAAATAAAAACCAGGGGCAACCTGGAAAGCGAGGAGGAGGCCCTCCTGGAAACCCTGCTCTACGATTTGCGCCTCAAATATGTCAAGGCCAGCCAGTAAGCCCTGGGCCGGCGCCGACAAACCTTAAAGGATACCGACCATGAAATTCCGTTCTCTGCCCGTCCTTCTGGCCCTGGCCGCCCTCCTGGCCGCCGCGCCGGCCCTCGCCCAGGAGGCCCTGACCAGCCTCCCCTCCTTCGCCCCCATAGTGGCCAAGGCCGAGGCGGCGGTGGTCTTCATCTCCGTCACCCAGACCGCTCCGGCCGGCCGCCAGTTGCGCCGGCCGCCCATGCCCCAGTTCAACGAAGACTTCCTGGAACGCTTCTTCGGGCCACAGTTCCCCCGGGACAGCCGCCCGCCGCGCGAAAGAAAGACCAAGGGCCAGGGTTCCGGCTTCATCTTTGATAAGGAAGGCTACGTCATCACCAACAATCACGTAGTGGACGGGGCCGAGGAGATCATGGTCAAGCTGAGCGGGGGCGAGGAGATCCCCGCGGAGATAATCGGCAGCGACCCCAAGACCGACCTGGCCCTCCTGAAACTTAAGAAGGCCGGCACCTATCCCTTTCTGGTCCTGGGCGATTCCCAGAAAGTGAACATCGGCGACTGGGTGGTGGCCATCGGCAACCCCTTCGGCCTGGACCACACCGTCACCGCCGGCATCCTCTCGGCCCGCAGCCGCTCCCTGGGCGCCGGCCCCTATGACGATTTTTTGCAGACCGACGCCGCCATCAACCTGGGCAATTCCGGGGGGCCCCTTCTCAACCTGGCCGGCGAAGTCATCGGCATCAACACGGCCATAGTGGCCGGCGGCAACAACATCGGTTTTGCCATTCCCACCAACCTGGCCAAGGGCATCGTGGGGCAGCTCAAGGC